>JBIQMB010000429.1:0-3727 GCA_044463745.1 Chitinophagaceae bacterium
CCTGTCTCCCAATCCTCAATCATCATATTGCTTTCTCTTCCTTCATTGTCCTTATATCGAAACTTAAATTTGTACGGTAATTTTTTTACTACTTCAAATGTGGAGGTTTCGAAAAGATTCCGTTGGGTCAATGCAGCTTTTTGTTTTGAACTCCATTCTCTCTCAACAGGTTCGGCATAAAAATCTAAAATTTCGGTAGGTTTAAAAACGGCTAAAGAAGTCCCAATTTCTTTATCTTTTGCTTCAGCTATTAAATCAGATAAATTTTCATAGACCTTTCCAAGACAAAAGTTTTTCCGTTCTTCCCAATTTCTTGCAGTGTCGATATGACCGACTACATTAATTTCAGAATCTAATGTCTTTGGACGGTAACTTTCAGGACGAAAATCACTTGTGTTTTTGACCAAGTCTAATTCTATCCAATCATATTTCTTATATTGTTCTTTGTACGCACGCTTTCGAAAAGGTACAGGATAAATTCTGATCCAAGTTCCATCTTCTAAAAATCCTGCAGTACAAACCAACTCATCGTACTTCCCTGAAATAGTTGGATAGGTTTTAACAGTAATAAGAACTTTGGTTAATGCCATCTTACAAGTGTTTTATATCATAAATAAACTCAGGTGATTCTTTAATTGCATTCGCTAAATGTGTTCGATGGCATTGACAAGATTTAGCCTCAAAACAAGTTAATGCAATTCGTTTATATTTTTTAAGTAACTCCAAAATCAGTTTTTGTTCATCTGCCGTTTCTATTAAAGTTGTTTCACGATAATTCTTAAATAAACGATTATAATCTGCCTGAGTTTCCAATTTTTGACGTTTATCTGAATTTATGCCCACTTCCGGAATATGTAGGTACCCAATACCTAAACTGTTGCAGTATTTTTTTAAAAGACTTTTGCTAAAGCCAAACTTCATACTCAATGCATTTTTACGGACATCTACCAAAAGCTTTACATTGTTACGCACTAATTTTTGTAAATACATTTCTAAAGAAATACCTTCATAACCCATCGTAAATAAGGTTATTTCTTCATTTTTAGGAATTTCTTTTTCTACACGCTCATAAAGTTTTCCCGGCATCACATCTTTTACAATGGTGCTGTAAATAGCATAAAATGGGAAGTTGAGATAAGTATGTTTGATAAGGGCACTACTACTCATTTTGCCATAATCAACAACCACATTTTCTAAAAGTGTTTTGTCTGTGGATTTCAAAGTCAAAATGTAACTTTTTGTATCTTCTTTAATGTATAAATTTTCAGTTTTAGACAGATAACCTCTTTTTACCATTGTGTCCATATCTGCTTTTGCGGAATAGGAATAACAACCAAATTTATAAGGCACAAAATCATATTCCGGGTTTTTCTTCTGCATCGCGTATAAAAACAGTAATTTCTGAAAGCGAAGTTTTTCTACTTCACCTCCCAACAATTCTATTAGTGCTAAAATGACTTTTCGTCTGTAAAACATATTGTTCATTTACTTTCTTTAATGCCTTTTTTCTTAACCCATTGGCTTTATCATGCTTTCTATAAATTCAATCTCCTCTTCACTTAAATTGTACTTTTTGTACAATTGCCGGTCAATTTCAGGAATGGATTTAGTCCAGTCGATGTCTGAGTTTTCGGTAAAGTCTTGGATGGGGACCCAAGTATAAGTTGATCTTGTTGCGTCCTGGGTCATTTTTCTGAGTGAGACCAGAAATCTTAAAAACTTAGTTCTTAAATATTTTTCAATACTATAAGTTTCATTTAAAGTATTAACAAAAAAGAAAAGAAAGGATTGTGTGCAGACCGAAGGATTATCCACAATTAATGGCTTACCTAAAACTACATCGGGAATTTTTTTTCCTCCATCTGAACCAGCTTTCGGTATCAACACCTTATAGGTATCAATTAGCTCTTTGCTTTTTGCAATGTCATCTCTATTTATCCAGCCAACTTTTCTTTTGCCTTTAACAATGTAATATAATGGTACATATCCATCAAATCGTTTTTTTTCAAAATCATTAAAATTTGAAGTCCACCCAAACTCCTTATCTACAGAAAGTATTGATATGATTGATTCTTCTTGATTATCAAGTATTTTATCTAAAATGATAACGGAAAGGCTATCACGTACTAAAATATCAAACTTGTCAAGTTGTCTTTTAACCGGACCATAAATATTTTCGCCTCGTATTGTCGTCACTAAACATTTTCCATCAAAATTACTTTTCCATAGGAAATAACAAATTCCCCCTTTCACCTCAACACCAGGAAACACCTGATTAGAATCTGGATAGTCTGTTATTTGATTTAATCTCCTGTCATCCAGCATAGATTGCCTGAAATCAGATAAGCCTAAGCCGCCAGACATCCATCTGGAAGGTACTATTAGGCTTAAATAGTCGGGATTTAATTTTTTTGATATATCAATAAAGTGATTATATACAGGTAGACTTCTATTTCCGCTCTCTGCTGTTACTTGATACGGCGGATTGCCTACGATTGCATTAAATTTCATGTCGTTGTTATTATTCGTTTTCCAATAAGATTGACCTTTTTTTATTTTTGAGATAAAATCTTGTGGTCGTTGGGTTATTTGGTAAACCAAGTCTTCAAAATAGCGGGTATTTACTTTAGCATCCCTAAAACCTATCAAAGTACGTTTGGTAATGCTTTTTGCCATAGGGGTTTTACACAGCACAAACACATTTTCCGCTACGGTTTTGTCCCATAACTTCTGCTGTTGCTCAATGGTGAGCGTGTTGGGTTCCTGGTCGGGAAACTCTTCTTTTATTCGCTTGCGGAAAATAGAATATGCCACATACAAGGGATACAGACCCGATTTGGAGTTGATTTCCAAAATACGGGCATCTGTGCCAAAAACTTCATCTGTTACCTTTCCCCGGGAGACAAAATACGGTTGCGCAATGGTTTTCTCTCGTTTTTCATCCAAAAACACATAACCACCCAAACAATCGCCCAAGTGCATATTCACCACCCGCCACGGAGTTAAAACGGTTTCTTTGTCGGGATTTCTGAAGGTGCCAAATATGTGGGTAATGCGATCGATGCGTTCTTCTATGGTTAAGTGGTCGGTGGCACGCGCCAAAGCTCTGATGCGTTTGCCGGCCGCACGAAAAACATCCGGCTCGTAATATTTTTTGAACTTTTTAAACGTGGCTTTATCCACGCCTTTTGGCATAAACTCTACCCAAGATTGGTCATCTACCAAATCCGCAAAATTGTTTATGGATATTTCGGTTTCTTCATTTTTTACATCGGCACCGTAAATCAATAGAGGCATCCGAATGGAAATACCCCGAAGAATGGAAACGGCAGTATCGCGCATTTTTTTCTGCTCTTTGTAGCGTTCCAAAAGTGCTATATCTTCGGGACTGAGCTCTTTTTTCTTCTTCTTTTGGGCTTGCTCTATTTGCTCGTAATCTTCATCTGTAAAACCTTGGTTGTTTACTTCTATGTCCTTGCTTTTGGGCATGGCTTTGGCACTGCCAATCACTTTTTTTAGCCCGTTGAATTCTTCCACCTCTATATCATCCAATTGCATCAACTGGTCAATGTTGTAAAGATGTTGATCCTCAAAACCATTGTTAACCACCCGTTCAATATACACTTTCTTGAGTTGTTCGAGCATTCCGTTTACATCATAATCGGTCATTCGTGAACCGTCAAAAGCTATAATAGGGCAGAAGTTCAGGAAGGCACCCATAATGGTA
>JBIQMB010000430.1:0-3711 GCA_044463745.1 Chitinophagaceae bacterium
ACTTGAACCAGTAGGTCACCGTTATTTCGAACGAGCCCATAGGATGCCAGGGTGCAAGTGAGGTGAATAAGGTGAGTTGATAAATCTCCTGATAACAGTGGATGACGCTTGAAATTTATAAGCAAATTTGATGGTTTCTCCTCTAGCGCTGGCATCCAGGATTACAAGCCTCTTTTCCTATAGCAAAGAGATTGGATGTGAATTTCTAGCTCCCCGGTCCTGTCATTTCGAGCGATGCCCGTAGAATGCTAAACTGAAAGAAGGATAAATAAGGCGAGTCGAGAAATCTCCCTGAGGACAGTGGATGACGCTTGTGGTTGAGGAACTCCGCTTGTATTTTTAGAGCAAGCGTCGCGCTTGTGCCTTGATGCGAGCACCCGATTCTGTTCCTCTTCTATTATATCAAGGGAGTTCCTCCACTCGCTTTGGCATTTTAAATGTGTTTGGATTTGTTTTTGCCCGATCGGATGGTGTTAGAGTTATAGGTTGGATTCCTGACGAAGATCCCAATCCAAATTTTTCACTCAAACGGTTGTTTAAAAATTATTCGCATTATATAAGTAAATTGGCCAACATAAAATTTTTTAGCTTTTCGAATTGATAATATTAAAATGATTTCAATGAAATACTCCAGGTTTTACATCTTTGAATCGCCGCTAAGAAAACAAATCTATCTCTGGCTGTCTGTGATGTTTTTGATTACGTCTCTGCACCTCCATGGGCAGCAACATCAGCCGGATTCCATCTTCGAAAATCCTGCCGTACAGGAAATCAATCGGCTACCCATGCGGGCAGCATATTTTCCGTACGAGAATGCAAAGCTGGCAAAAGAAAATGACCGGTCAAAGTCGGATCGCTTTTTAAATCTGAACGGTACATGGAAGTTTTTCTGGACAAACCATTACAAAAATTTACCCCAAAACTTTCAGAGCCTTTCCTTTGACGATTCAAAATGGGACAATTTTCAGGTGCCGGCAAACTGGGAATTTCATGGTTATGGTACGCCCATTTATGTAAATCATCCCTTCGAGTTTGCAGTAAAAAATCCGCAACCACCTATCATTCCAAATCCGGATCAACCCGCCGGAATCTATCGCCGCACCATCGAATTGCCCGCCCATTGGCAGGGACAGCAAGTTTTTATCCACCTGGGAGCGGTCAAATCTGTTTTCAGATTGTATGTTAATGGAAAATTTGTGGGCCTGGGCAAGGACAGTAAGTTAGAATCCGAATTTGATCTGACCGATTATGTCAAGCCGGGAAAAAATTTATTAGTGATCGAAGTGCGCAGATGGAATGACGGCAGTTACCTTGAAGCACAGGACTTCTGGCGCATTAGCGGTATCGAGAGGGATGTGTATTTATATGCAAGACCTAAGGTGCATTTATATGATCTGTTTATAAAAAGTCCACTCATTAATAATTACAGCGATGGTGACTTTTCATTTAACATAGAAGTATTTAGTCACCTGGATGAAGATCAGGGAGATAATTTGGTTGTAGCTAAACTGTACGATCCTTCGGAAAACGAAATTTTTCGTGGATCACAAAAAAGCATCGGACTGAAAAGGAAACTGGGTAAGACCGTCATCCATTTTCAGAAAGAAATTCCTTCTGTTAAAGCCTGGTCGGCCGAGCTGCCCAATCTGTACCGCCTGGAGGTCAGTTTAGTTGATAAGGAGGGTAGGGTGAGAGAGGTTATCAATCAACCGGTTGGTTTTCGCACTTATGAAATCAAAGGATATCAGTTTCTGGTAAACGGTAAACCCGTTTATTTTAAAGGCGTTAACCGCCATGAGTCTGACCCTGTAACGGCACATCACATCACCCGCGAAAGTATGGAGGGAGATATAAAAATCATGAAAGAGCTGAATATGAATGCCGTTCGTTTGGCGCATTATCCTAATGACCCATACTGGTATAAACTGTGTGATAAATATGGCTTTTATGTTATAGACGAAGCCAATATTGAATCGCATGGAATGTATTATAATCAGGAGCGCATCCTTGGTAATGATCCCGAATGGGAATATGCACATCATCTGCGGATAGAAAGAATGGTGCTGCGCGATAAGAATCATCCTTCCATCGTGGCCTGGAGCCTGGGCAATGAAGCCGGTAACGGTTGGAATTTTTACAAGGCCTATATCTGGTTGAAAGGCTTCGATCCTTCAAGGCCGGTGCAGTATGAACGTTCTACAACCGAATGGAATACGGATATGATTGTGCCACAGTACCCATCTCCTTCTTCGATGGAGCGCTGGGCCAGAAGCAATCCAACTCGTCCATATATTATGAGTGAATATGCACACGCCATGGGCAACAGTATGGGAAACTTCAAAGAGTTCTGGGAAGTGATAGAAAGGAATCCGCAATTGCAGGGCGGTTATATCTGGGATTGGGTTGATCAGGGAATTTACAAGGATATAAACGGTAAAAAGGTTTTGGGATATGGGGGTGATTGGGGCCCTCCGGGTACGCCAAGCGATAATAATTTTCTGATCAATGGTGTCATCGCATCAGACCGTACCTGGCACCCGCATGCTTACGAAGTCAGAAAAGTATATCAGGAAGTCGGATTTACGTTAAACAGAAAATTAAACCAGATAGAAATTTTCAATAAATATTTTTTCCGTGATCTGTCAAATTACTCCTATAAATTGTATCTGCTCAAAAATGGGGAGGTATCGAAAACGGCCGATCTGGGAAGTTTTGCCATATTGCCGCGAAATATCAGTTATGTTGATTTACCTTTTGATCTTCCTGTAGATTCTTCGGCTGAATATCGACTGCACATTGTAGCGCATATAATAAAGGGTGAAGGAAGAATGGATGCAGGAACCCAGATTGCGGAGGAAGAGTTTGCCATTACGCCTCCGGTAAGGATAATACCCGCATTGGCGAAATCAGATTTTTCTATTAAAGAATCTGCACAGGAACTGAATATCTCTAAGTCGAATTTCTCTGTCACTTTTGATAAGCAGACAGGTCGGTTCAAAAATTATACGGTTGGTAAAAATGTTTTGATTGATGAGGGCCCACAGCTTTCGTTATTCCGGCCATTGAATGATAATGATTTCGGAAGCGGCCAAAATCGCAAAGCTGATTATTTAAAGAATCCGGGATTGAAGGTTACTTCCTTTTCACATGAAAAAACACAGGATGGTGCATTGAGGATAAAGGTTGAATTTACCTTGCTGAATGGTGATGCATCCTTCACCCAGACAACCACTATTTTCGATAAAGGCGTGATGAAGATTGACAATGATTTCAAAGCCATTAAAGGCAAGCATGAATTATTACTTCGTATGGGGAATGATTTACTTCTGCCTAAAACGCTCAATACCCTTCAATGGTATGGACGTGGTCCGTGGGAAAGTTATAGTGACCGTAAATCAAGTGCGATGGTAGGCATTTACAAAGGTTCGGTTCAGGATCAGTATCATCCCTATGTTCGTCCGCAAGAAAGTGGTAACAAAACAGATGTACACTGGGCTCAGGTAACCAATAATAAGGGAGTGGGCATTAAAGTATTATATGCCGATAGTTTGCTCAACGTGAAGGCATTGCCTTATAGCTGGCAGCAGCTTTATCCTTCGCCTGAGAAAGCTCAGGAACACAGTGAATTGCTGGAGCCGGGGCCCTATACGTATTTTGACGTAGATCTGCTCCAGATGGGTGTTGCAGGTATTGATAGCTGGTATTCATTAC
>JBIQMB010000431.1:0-3695 GCA_044463745.1 Chitinophagaceae bacterium
GCAACAGTAAGTGCGATATCGTTTTTTAATTTTTCAACCGAAGCTTCAGCCGCCAGCATACTCCACTCATTAGCAAGGATGGTGTTCTTGCGCGAAAACCAATTAAATATTTCAACACTGCTCGAAAAACTCAAGCCAACCGAAAAGTAATTTTGATTTTCAAGAATGCCGGTAGATGGATTCTGCGATTTACCAAAGCGGAATCCATCATTATTAGAGAAAGAGGCCGACGGTATTTGTGATAACTTACTTTGTTTATAATTGATCCCTGCCACCTTTGCCTGTACTTCTGATTGTTTGATACTGATGTTGTTTCCGATGGCATATTCAACACAATCTTTCAAGCTCCATTTCTTTTGTGAAAAGGTTACGGACGCAAGAAAACAAAAAAGCACAGAGAAGAATAGTTTCATATCAGGGATAAAAATAAGACCGTGAATATAAACCCTATTCAACAAAAGTATAGACGGTCATACAATTTTTTGATTTTTTTAATGTCTGAAATGTCGGATATGCGTTAAAACCATTGCCAGATCATGCTTTTTACAATATTCGATGGAGTCTTTATCACGGATGGATCCGCCCGGTTGAATAAATGCCGTAACACCGGCTTCATGGCCTATCTTAACACAATCATCAAACGGGAAAAATGCATCACTGGCTACTATAGACCCGCTTAAATCCAGTTTAAACTGATTCGCTTTTTGAATCGCCTGTCTCAGGGCATCAACCCTTGAAGTTTGACCGCAGCCTTTACCAATCAGTTGCTTATCCTTCACTATGGCAATGGCATTGCTCTTCAAATGTTTGCAGATGATATTTCCGAAAATCATGTCAGCACGTTGTTGTTCGGTCGACATTTTTTCGCCAACCTCTTCCCATTCTTTAAAATTGCCTTCATCAATATCCTGGATTAAAAGGCCATTTAGAACACTCTTTGTCTGAAGTTTTTCGTTCGGATACCTTTTGAGTTTTAGTAGTATCCGGTTTTTTTTGGTTTTTAATTCTTCAAGTGCATCCTCATCAAAATCAACGGCGATGAGCACTTCGAAAAACATATTTTTCAATGCCTGTGCTATATCAAGATTTATTTTTCCGTTCGAAATCAGGATGCCGCCAAAGGCGCTCTCCGGATCGCCTGCAAGGGCAGCGTTAAATGCATCGAAGATCTGATCTCTCTGAGCAATCCCACACACATTGGTATGTTTAATGATGGCGAAGGTATTCGATTCTTCTACATTAAACTCCGACATCAGATCCATGGCCGCCTGCACGTCAACCAGATTATTGTAAGAGAGTTCTTTTCCACTTAACTGATCGAACAATTCAGAAAGGTTGCCGGTAAAAAAAGCCTGCTGATGCGGATTTTCACCATATCGCAACTCTTTGCGGTGTGATGAAAAAGGGTTATGAAATGAAGTGCCACCAAAGTAGTTAGATATGGCTATATCATATCCGGTACAAACGTTGAAGGCTTTTGCAGCAAACTCTTTTCGTTGCTCGCGCGATGTGGAACCATTATCCTGATTCAATATTTCCGTCAGTTTTTGATAATCTGCTTTGTCAGATACCACGAGCAGGTCATTAAAGTTTTTTGCCGCAGCGCGAATCATGGAAGGACCTCCAATGTCAATTTTCTCGATGATGGCCGCTTCATCATTAGTAGAGGCTACGGTCTTTTCAAAAGGATATAAATCCACAATGACCAGATCTATTTCGGGGATCTTGTATTCGCTCATTTCTTCCACATCCTTCGGGTTAGCTCTGCGGCCCAGGATACCTCCGAAGACAACAGGGTGCAGGGTTTTAACCCTTCCTCCCAATATGCTCGGATAGCCGGTAAGACTTTCTACGGATGTGCATTTAAAGCCGTGTTCTTCAATAAACTTTTGAGTTCCGCCGGTACTGTAAATCTGAATACCAAGGCGAGATAATGTTTCCAAAACGGGTTCTAATCCGGCTTTGTCAAAAACAGAAATCAGGGCGGATTTAATTTTCTTTTGCATGTGATATAAAATGATAATAATGATGAAATGCTGCGCAAAAGGGATTTATTGGCCGATTTTGCGAGGCACAAAAGTAATTCTTTCACAACCTTTTTTCAATTTTTCACCTTTCATCAGTCTAAAAATCTATTTTTGAATGGTAGATTTATTTGGAAAACCATTTACGCAATGAAATATTTTTCTTTGTCATTATTCACATTTTTTCTTTTTTTTCATTCATGCGCACAAACCGGAAATATGGAGTTGCCTCTTTATAAAAATAATTCGATACCTAATAACATTCCCGGCGTTAACAACGAAAAGCATGATGAAACCGGAGGTATTTTACTCATTTCTGAAGTAAGAGAGCCTACCTTAACCGTCTTATTACCCGAAAAACAAAATGAAACCAAAGCTGCTGTTATCATTTGTCCCGGCGGTGGATACAAGATTGTGGCCGCCTCTCATGAAGGTTATGATGTAGCCAAAAAATTGAATGAATACGGCATTGCCGCGTTTGTATTAAAATACCGGATTCCCGATCCCAAAAACCAAACGCAGCCCTCCATTGCACCACTTCAGGATGTGCAGCAATCCATTCTTACGGTACGACAGAGGGCTAAAGAATGGCATATCGATCCATCAAAAATAGGAGTTATGGGTTTTTCGGCGGGCGGACATCTTGCCTCAATGGCAGGAACGCATTTTTCTAATTCTTTCATAAAAAATGATGAAAATATTTCACTCCGACCCGATTTCATGATTCTAATTTATCCCGTAATCAGTTCCGACAGCAGCGTCGCTCACCTGGGATCAATCAAAAATTTATTAGGAGAAAATCCCACAAAAGATCAGCTCGATTTTTTTTCAAGCGAAAAACATGTGGATCAAAATACTCCCATTAGTTTCCTGGTTCATGCATCGGACGATAACGGAGTGCCGGTTGAAAATTCACTCTATTTTTTTAATGCACTTCATAAACAGAATGTGCCTGCAGCGATGCATATTTATCAGTCGGGAGGGCACGGCTTCGGAATGAATAACCCTACCACGGAAGATCAATGGATGGACAGCGCCATAAAATGGTTGGGGGAAAATAAAATTATTACACCCGGCATGTGAGTGTACTTTATTCTACGAGGCTGTATTAAAAAATGAGAATGATAACTTTTTTGTAAGCATCATTTATTATCTATAAAAATATGAGTATGAAACGGGATGGGCGTTTCATGAATATTCTCGCTTTCCGAAAAAGAATAATTGCCGGCTGAAGATTGTAGCTCTTCAGATTTGAAATTTAATTCTCCCTTTTTAAAAACAGATAGGGCCGCCATTCCCACCACACATACCAGAGCATATTTGAAATAAAGGTTACTTTTCCACATCAGCCAGGAAAGCAGAAATATAATGATCAGGCTTATCAGGATCGTTTCCGATTTATCAATGGAGATTCCTTTCCAGACAGAAAAACTAAACGAGTCCATGTGAAGTACAAAACCATTCATCGCCGCAAATACCTTTTCAAGCAAAAAAGAAATCACATCGCTCAGGTAGGGTATCCACGAGGTTATGATCAAAATAACTCCCATCCATAGCCCGATGGAAGCGAGCGGAATTGCAATTAAATTGGTGATAATAAATAAAACAGGAAACTGGTGAAAGTAATATAAACACAGGGGCAAGGTAAACAACTGAGCCGCCATACTCACC
>JBIQMB010000432.1:0-3693 GCA_044463745.1 Chitinophagaceae bacterium
TCAGTATTTTTATTAATTAGATAAAATTACCCACTTATCCATATGCTCAAAAATATTCAAATAGAAGGATTTAAATCAATCAGAAAGCTGGAGCTCGACTTGAAAACAATAAATATTTTGATTGGTGCCAATGGAGTGGGGAAATCAAACTTTATTTCTTTTCTTAAACTGATAAATATCATTTTCGAACAAGGATTAGAACAATATTCGCTGAAGGAAGGGGTAGATAATCTTTTGTACTTTGGCAGAAAATATACAAACGAAATTGTTGGATATCTTGAGTTTGACAGTGGAAATGCTTATTCTTTTGAACTTGCTCCAACATCTGTAGGAACACTGTTTATACCGATCGAACGTAGCATATATTATAATACTTCTCTTCAACCTGAATATAAACATTTGGATACCAAAAACCTACGGGAAAGTTATATAAAAGATTCACCCAGGGCGAGAGATGAATATCTTAGAAAACATCTGGAGTCGTATAAGGTTTATCATTTTCACGATACCGGTATTACATCGCCCTTAAGATCACGCGCCAATATTAATGACAATAAATTACTCAGAGAGAATGGCTCAAATCTTCCTTCTTATTTATATTATTTGATGCAGGTTTTCCCTAAAGCCTTTAAGCGGATAGAAAAAACAGTTGCTTCCACTGCACCTTTCTTTAAGGAGTTTCAGTTAAGACCTATGGCCTTGGATCCCGATTATATTTTATTAGAATGGATCGAGAAAGATCACGAGGAAATGTACTTTAATGCAACTCATCTTTCTGATGGCTCATTAAGATTTATAGCATTAGCAACGCTATTAATGCAGCCTAATCTTCCTAAGGTGATTATTATTGATGAACCGGAATTGGGTTTGCATCCTTCTGCGATTAATAAATTGGCAGGTATGATAAAATCCGCAGCAGCAAGAGGTTGCCAGATAATTGTTTCCACACAATCTGTAACGCTGTTAAATGACTTTGAACCGGAGGATATTGTTACGGTAGATAGAGAAGATAACCAGTCGGTCTTTAGAAGACTTGATAAACTTGCGCTTAGTAATTGGATGGAAGATTATTCACTCGGCGAATTGTGGACCAAAAGTGTAATAAGAGGGCAGGCGCTATGAAACGTTTAATCATTATTGTTGAAGGTGATACGGAAAAAAGATTTATAGATGAACTGTTGGCTCCTTATTTAATGAAAAGAGGAGTGAATGATACCCGGTGTTTTAAAATTAAACATAGTAAAGGAGGACTAACAAAATATCGACATCTAAAAACAGATATTCTTAATTGTATTTATGAAGAGAATGTCATAGTAAGTACAATGATTGATTTTTATGCCTTACCTACTGATTTTCCTGAATATTCTTTCGCTAAAAGTATTATAAATAAGACCCATAGGGTTAGTGTATTAGAGGAAGCTATTCGGAAGGACGTTGAAAAAGAAAAAGGAAGAGAGTTGTTTAATCTACTTCCTTATATTCAGTTGCATGAGTTTGAAGCGCTTGTGTTTTCATCCATTAAAAGCTTTAGAAAAGTGTATGATGACAGTGAAATTAATTTTACTGAGCTTCAAAGAATTATTGAGGTACATTCAAATCCTGAAGATATTAACGACGATCCGGAAACTGCACCTTCCAAAAGACTTAAAAAATTAATCAAAGGGTATAACAAAGTAATCGCAGGAAATCTTATTCTTGAAGAAACAGGAATAGAAGAGATAATGGCAAGATGCCCGGGATTTAGGGGTTGGGTTGAGAGTTTAATTTCAAGGACAATCTGATTGATGAAGGCGAATAAGACTTCTTGAATGATTATTTGAAAAGTGGGATTAGGCGCTAAAGTTCTTTATGATTTTGGGTTAACCTCACAAAAAAAAGCGACCTCACTAGGAGATCGCTTCCGGCTCTTCAAAAGAACGGTTATCGCCTCACCGTGATCTTTAAAGTCCGGGATAGCCATGGGTTTTCGACCCGCAAAATGTATTGTCCGTTAGCGAGTCCATCTGTGTTTATTTGCAATTTATTTTCGCCGGTATTTAAATGATGCCTAATGCGTTTGACCAGCCTGCCGGTCATATCTGTCAGAATGAGATTCACTGTGCCCGACTTCTCAGAAGTGATATCCACATTCAGTGCATTTGCCACCGGTATGGGATACACCGAAATGAAATTGTTAGCCGGTTTGCAATTGCTGCGAACCACATTGCTGATCATGTGTTTGCCATCCCTGTCCACTTGTTTGAGTCGGAAGAACCGGTCATCTCCTGCTTTAATACTGAAGTTGTAATTGCGCGGCATCGTACTGTTGCCTGCCGCATTCACCGTTCCCCGGGTGCTCCAGTCAGTACCATTCACGCTACCTTCAATATTAAAATGGCTCGAATTGATTTCGGATAGGGTTTCCCAGCTCAGCATATTTTGATCTCCCGAACATTTGACAGCAAAGTTTTGCAATTCTACAGGTACAGGACTCATAGCCAGGATATACAGGATACCGGAGATGTCACCGTATATGCCATTATCAGCGTGCACCTTCACACCATATTGACCGATGGTGATACTGTCTGTATCTGCCGGTGAAGTAAATTGAAAGGAGATTGTTTTTTCCTGCCCGGGAGCAAGGTCACCCAATATAAGCGAGTCTGATGTGATGAGTACGAACTCTTCTGTAGGCTCTGTTATTTTTACGCTCACATTGTTCATTGTTTCCTTTCCGTAATTCTTTAAGGTATACGTAACCGTTCCGGTTGAAGCAGGCGCATGTGTATGTTCCACAACTCTTTTCGTTGCATACAGGTAAGCCCTGGAGGTGATATCATTGTCATTGATGTCATTAATTAAGGAGACAATGGTGACATAGATAGAATCATTCATCTCTGCCATCTGCGTTAGGGTGCTGTCAACAGAGGAAGCATATCCGGCTTTATCTTGTTCCAGTACGAAGGCGGTTGCCTGGTAAACCAAACCTTCCTGTAAGTTCATAGCCGAGTCGATGAAAACCTGGTGCAGGCGTTGGTATTTTTCTGCAAAGCCGGGAACGTATAACGCTGCGCTGTCGGCAGCGGCGGCGATGCTCATGATTACGTTTGTACGCTCGAGGCTGTATGAACTGTCGCCTGTGAGGTAGCCATATATGCCATCGGCATAGGACTGCGATGAAAATTGTGGGCTATTAACAACTGCTTTTAGATTCGCGAGCTTCGATTTGAAGTTTGTTAATTCGTTTTGAAGTTTGACAGGCTCTTCGATGCCCGCAATGCCATTGCCGCTACGCCATTCAGGCCTTATCCTGAATCCGGCCTTTGTCTCCGATTCTTTTGAATAATCTACCTGCTTATTTATGCCGTATAAATCAAGGCCAATACCGACTGTGACCCCGGCCAGTTGTACCCCCTTTGCAGTAAGACCGATGGCTTTAATGGCACCTATGGATGCCGGCCCCAAGGCTCCGGATACAAAGGCCAAAGCGTGGGTGAGTTGTGCAATATTGCCTGCTACATTGGCCACCTTATTTGCTAAGGCTACTGCATCTTTGGTCCATTTAAAATGATCACTAGCTTTAAACATTACGGATGTGGTATCCTTATAGGCTATTAAATCATTGTAAACTTCCTGATACGGTTTTTTTGAGTATTTAACCGCCGCACGATTACTCAGATCAGTGATCAGGTTTCCATGAATACTGTTAGTATA
>JBIQMB010000433.1:0-3692 GCA_044463745.1 Chitinophagaceae bacterium
ACCTGTGTATCTTGAGGAGTCACATGGCGTAGCCATCTGCTGCATCTGTCTGCTTGCGGCCCCGGTTTTGCACCCGGTTATTCTTCTTCTGGCGTATGTTGTGTCATAATAATGAATTGTCTCATTCAATATATTCCCAGTAGCATCATAAATAGCAACCCGTTTAGGAAGTCCATAGGCCCAATATGCGTATCGTTGTCTCATGGAGTAAACGGGATTTGTAGAGAACCATACAGGATAATCATCTGAGCTGGTAAATTCGTGAATCGTTTTCCCAATGCTTCCGTTCCCCTGAGTCACTTCTACTCGTTTAAACTGCATAGGTAGAGGATTAGATGCATTCAGATCATTGTTATAAAAGATAGTGAGTGAGCTGGTTTTGGCTGGGTTTACAAAGCAGGTGAGTACGATATTTACAACCGTAACGATGGCATCTATAATCAGTGCTGCCGGACCTGTAGATCCCGATGCTACCATGATGATATCCAAAATCTGAAGATAGGGAGCAATCGCATCTGTAATGTTCGCTACTATGACCATGGCTTTCTGCCAGTTATTCAGGGGTATAACATTGTCTCTGGAAATGATGCCTGGGTATTTAAAATCATGATCACATTTTAGCACCTTAAATCTTTTCTTTTCGGGCTTGTAATAGTTTGTGAGGGTCATTGAGTTAACCGGATTCTCTACGCCCCAGAAAGAGGATTGTGTACCATTTGCCAAAGTATATTTATAAAGTGTAGCAATTGGATTATTGCAAGCGTTTGAATATCCACCATCCGTTGTGGTAACCTTGGATACATGCACTCCACCAACTAATTGCATTTGATTGCTGAGCATTGCCTTATTTTGTTCATACTCATAATTGAGGGAGCCACCCTGTGGAAAATTAATCTGTCTGAGTAACCCATTTTTCGCCATGCCATCCCTGGCATTTAGCACCGGATTGGAGCCGGATCCTCTTAGAAAGCACAGGCCTTTTATTTCTTCATTATTAAGATTTGATATTGTTTTGTCCGGATTAATTAGTTGGTTAGACGCGTTTCTGCTATTGCTGCCGTTATAATAGCCCCATATATCCTTAAGATGATAAAAAGGCGGAGGGACAAAATCATAAGGATCACCTGAGCCTAAGTAATAATCGAAGGTATATGGTTTTTCTTCTGCTTTCAAATCGGTGCTGACCTTGGTAATGGACATTAGAAACAATCGTGCAGAACTCCTTTGGAATTCACTGATCGGGTTACCATAACGATTCCGAATAACATAGGCCGTCTTAAAAAGATATTTGCTCAGGTACCTGCCTTTGTATTTTACGGCAATAGAAGAAAAAACTTTGTCTCCATTCATGTCTATCCTGTTGGCTCCATACGTCAATTGAATGCAGTGCCCGTCTGGCATTACAATGGAGTCTAATTGAGGAGTTTGAGAATAAGAGACAGACCGTGTAACAATGGAATAGTCATGTTTTGATTTATAAAACGATAATGAAGCGCCTGCATCAGCTTCAATCGAATTGGTGTGATAATAAAATCTCACCAATCTACCCGTTAATGGATCTTCAATTTTATCCAGGTACCAGGCCATTACTACCAAAGGATTTTTTATTTCGTTACTTGAACCCTCCACAGATTTTTCATAATAAACTTTTCCATTTTTGAAATTTGGTTGTGCTAATTTTCCTACGCCGTTTTTATCTGTGTAAACAGTTTTTAAAACTTTCACAGTTTCCTTCTTCGAAAAGGTATATATCAGCCCATTATCGTCTCTTATATGAAATGCAGTGATGGTCGTTCTGATCCCTTGCTGCGTCATGGATTCATCTATGTCGTACCATAATTTAAGTTTACCATCTCCCAAAAATGCAGCATCGTTACTTGTCCTGGATCTACCTAAAACGAATAAGCCGCTTCTTCCATTAAACTGAAATGCGAACTGATCCATTTGTTTATCCGCAACAGTTACGTTATGCTGTTTGTAAATATGGTTTTTGTCTTTGTAAAGAGGATATCTGGTTATTTGATTGGAGTATCCGGCTGTGGTTGAGGTATCGTATAGGTATCCTGCCGGATATTTTGTAATATCTTCTGATGTGCCATTCCCATAATAAGGTTTCTGATCATCAGGTTCACCTGCCTGTATTCTGGTAATCATTCCTCCTGCAATCATGCTCCATCCCTGTCCTATATTAGAAGCTACACTATTAACCTTTAAACCTGAGCCTGATGAATAATTAACAGATACAAATGTATTCAATCGGCTTTTTCCATCCTGCCAGTTGAAAACAGGAAGGCTAAACTCTGCACTACCGGAAGGTAAATTCACCTGGCCTAATCCTTTAATCGTTATAAACACCAATATCGATAATAAAACTTTATTCATTGCTGTCCGTTTATTTCTAACTTTCTAAAAGCATTTTTTATATATCTGATGTTACCTGTTTTTCAGAACATTGTGCTCTGTTTTTAATTCTTCCATCGTTTCTATCATACGTTTTATTTGCTTCTCCTGCGCTATTACAATCAAGGTAAGTTCTTCGATTTTTTTCAATAGTAAAGCTTGCGTTTCACCGAGGTCAATTCCGTTTGATTCAACGTCTTTTGCAGTTGGTACTTCAGGTAGATGACCATTGAGCTTGATAAATTTTTCAAGGGAATCGAGAGAAGGCCTTTCATATTCTGGAAGAAAAACATAATCTGGCCATGTGCTGCTTAATTTTACCGTAGCCTTTGTGAATATAGCAGAGCCGTCCACTGCCAACGCATAGGGAGCTATTTTAGTTAATGTGCCACCATCTGGTATTCCTATGAATATTTTTCCGTTTGAAAAAATATTGCCGTTTACATCTAATTTAGATTGAGGGGAAGATGTTCCGACACCTACATTGCCGTTATGCATAAACCTGACTACTTCATTGTAAGTTGTATAATCATTCGCATCATGCCCGTAAAAAACGAGATCCTTCCTCCCGTGACCGCTAACATTGACGGCCTGAATAGCAAAACCTGCACTTTGATCAATTCCAACGAAGTTCAATCGGAGACTGTTTGAGTTTTGGTTCGCTCCTGATTGGCCAGTGAAATATACCTCATTCCCCAAACCCGTTGGATCACCTGAAACGTCAAGAATGCCCTTTGGCGTCTCACCACCAATTCCCACCCGGGTACTAAATCCATTCCCCATTATGCGCATTCTTAATTGAGGAGATCCCTGACCTGTGGCAAAATCTATAGGAATATTCGGTATGTCGCTACGCCCTAATAACAAAAGTGTGCCTGCAAGGCCATTCGTTATAATATTTTCGTGTTTCCAGCCAATAAAGTTTCTAGTATCATTTGTAATTGGCGCAGTGAACCTTCCCATAACCAACTCCCCAGAACCAGAAGTTCCAATATTTGTTGAGCCTGTTAATCGAAGAAAATAGTTGGATGAATTTCCGTTACTCATTACCGTATTAAGGGTTTGTCCACCCGCTTGTTTTAAAAAACATATCAAACAAATCATGAAGAAACTGTTGAGCTTTACCATTTATATTTTTTTTACTTTTACAATTTATACCCCACCCGCATCACTAACGGCGTACCTGCCGACGTGTGGGTCTTATACAAAAAATCATACATCAGCTTCACTTCTCCTTTTAGCTTTTTACCGGCTTTGTACTGCCGACTTACGCCTATCAGGCCGCTTCGTTG
>JBIQMB010000434.1:0-3675 GCA_044463745.1 Chitinophagaceae bacterium
CAACCGCTATTTCAGCATACTATGGTTCATTAACCAATAAGGCATCAGGGGTTCATATTCCTTTTAACGAACTACTTACGAAATGGTTCGTATTTCCTATTCTGATACATAGTATCTCCGTTTTCATCTTAAGTCTTTTCGGATCTGACCCTAAACCGCTGTTATAATCATAAATCAGGGTTCTATTTTTGGTGTTCATCTTAAGCCTGTTACTTATTCATTAATAAGCGCCGCGTTTTTATGCATCAAAACCCAATCGAAATACATTTATCCTTACTGGTGAGCCTGATCGTTCTGGCCGCCGTTCAGATCAGGCCAGAACTTGTAAGATTCTGTCTGACCCGGAAATATTTACGTAAACTTTCGAAGTTCCCTGTTTGTGTCGCAGCAATGATTAATAACTGTCAATCAATTTATACATCGCTTCCAGATTAGGAGAAAGTACAATATCTGTGCGTCTGTTTTTGGCTCTGCCTTCAGGCGTGTCGTTGCTCGCAACCGGATCGTAATAGCTATGCCCCACGGAGACCACACTCTTTGGATTGACCTCATATTTATCAACCAGAATCCGAACGATTGAGTTAGCCCGTGCCGTACTTAGGTCCCAGTTATCCTGATACCTGCCGCGGATGGGAATGCTATCGGTATTACCTTCAATTTGAATACTTACATCCGGATTTTGATTCAGTACCAAAGCCAATTTTGAGAGCGCATTCACGCCCTCCTGGTTCACGACCGCACTACCGGAGGGAAACAGCAGGTTTTCAGAAAGGCTGACATATATTTTCCCGTTTTTTTGATATACGGTAAGCTCATTGGTACTGTATCCTTTCAGCGCATCTGCCATTTTATTCCTCAGCTCACCAAGCATTTCGCGCTGACTAGCCAGTAGATTCTCCAACTGCACCAGCCGTTGTTGTTTGTCTTCCAGGTCTTGCTTGCTTTGCTGCAGCAAACTCTGCTGCTCAGCAGTTTTTTGACCCAGTTGTTTATTTTGGCTATTAAGGTCATTAATATTTTGATTGAGCTGATCTATCTTCTTATTCAGGCTCGCAATGTTGGCTTCCATTTTTGAAACCTGGTTTTGAAAGTCGTACACTTTGTTTTGCAGGTTGGTACTGTCCGACTGCAACTGAGCTACATGGTCTTGTGATTGGATCAGGTAGCGTTTGGCCACACAACTGCTCAGAAAAAACATAGCGGCCATGATTACAATGATCTGTTTCATAAAGGTTGAAAATTTGATTTTTTATTTTGTGGAATTTGATCTGTGATTTTAAAAAATAATTATTCTGTGGCTGTATCCTCAAAGAATGCCACGGTACCGCCCACCCAGGTTTTGTCCATATTATAACGCACGCCTATCATCTTTCCTTTGCTCAGTCGGCCAAGGTTACACACGGGCACGGGTCGCTTGAGGGCTTCATCCCAGAAATAAAAAATTCGGATTTCAGCTTTGGCGGGCTGGTCAGGGGTTTGAATGATATCACCATAGTGTACTTTTTTCTGAATGATCCAGTTTTCAGGGTCAGCTATTTTATCTACGTCTTCTTTCGTAACATCGATAATGACCCCTTGTCCGGCAAAGCTAAATAATGGTTTCAATACATAATTTGACAGGTCTTCGGGAAGCTGAGCTACCTCGTTCAGGAAAAACGTTTCGGGTACATAGGGATGATCGATGAAGGGCAGCGTAAACTTGCTAATGCGATAAAACCAGTTGGGGTGCGGAGCCCATTCTACATTAAGAGGTTGGGTAATATCCACAACATCGCCCAGGGAATCTTTCACATGGTTTAATTCATCAAAGATGATGCGATTGTATATTCTTTTAACCCGAATTTTTTTGCCATCTTTTTTGTAATAGAGATCATTTCCTTCCTTTATCAGTTCGGTAAGGCATACAATCGGTATGCCCACATAATCCTGCGTACAGTAAAAGTCGATGCGTGTTTTCTGCTCATGCGGTTTTATTTCAAGCAGGATTACATTTTCGGGATTATGCCCGTTCAGGATTATTTTTTTCAGAAGGCTTAAGTAGCTGTCTTTATTATATCCATTGAGGTAATGCGAAAAGTTGTGAGGGATATCAAAATGCTTTCTGACTACTTCAGGATAATAAATTTGGAAACCAAAGAGGGTAGGGAAGCCCTGCATCTCAATTAACTGGGGTTCAGCTTCTCCTTTTTCATTGATACAAATACCAAAATCGAAAGCGATGAAATCAGGATGACCGTCGTCACCTGCCACATGTTCGCCCGGCGGGATAGCACGGTCAGTAAGTTTTTTGAAATCATCTTCCACGATAATGTCCACGATGCTTTCGCAGGCATCTATCATTTTTTGGGTAAAATCTATTGGAATAAAAACAGGGGTTTCTGCCACGCGGAAAGTGATCTGGCCGGGGTGTGGCTTTTCCAGGTCGGCGAGGAAATCGATGTACTTTTCTTGTGTGAAATCCTGATTGAATTTCTGACGTAATTCCGGAATCATTGCTGAAATTTATATGAAGCGGAAATTAATGCTTTTAAATGAATCTGAAACTAAAAATTCATAATATAATATTATATCCGGTTCAAAAATCCGGCCAGAAGTAATACAAAGGATCGAATGTTGGCCAGAAAGTTTGGTCTCGGTTATCACCCTAACAACAATTTTTAATAACCCAACATTGCACAAATATCTCAGGTCGATTCTTCGTAGAAAGAGATTAATATTCCGAGCTTTTTGCCACCAGGTCATCAAGACGCTAAGCCTCATAAGTGTATTATCTCAGATTCATTTATTTATTTATATCCGGCTCGCATGCGTAGGATTTGGTTTTTTGAACAGCTCCCGAATATCTACCATAAACCGCCACTTACTAAAAGCAGGCAGTTATTCTCTAACTACCATTAGGTTTTGAATGGCGGGCGATTATTTTAGCAGATTCATTCAATGCCGGGATCAATTCTCGTCATTGAATAAGTCAAACCAAAATATCAAATTAAAATTTTTAAAAAAGAGTATGAAAAAGTTAGCGATGATATTCACAGCTATGATGGTCATTACATTTATTGGCTGCAGCAAAGAAGGACCCAAAGGACCCGAAGGTCCCCAAGGCGCACAGGGCGCAAAAGGAGATAAGGGTGATCCTGGAACTGCGAATGTTCTTTCCAAAACCTATCAGGCTTCTGAAATTACATGGACCAGTGCTACTGAGTTCGCTGTGAATCACAAAAGAGGCACGATCAATATTCCGAAATTAACAAAGGATATCGCTGACAACGGTACCGTTTTGGTGTATGCCGGCTTGCTGTTCGAAAATACGACGTGGACAGCATTGCCAACTTCATTTACGGAATCGGGGCAAGTAAGGTACTGGGGCTTTGGTTATAAAACAGGCACCATTACTATAAGGTATTCAAATTCGGCCAATACAATGCCCGGAAACCCCACCATACCTTTCAAAGTAGTGCTGATACCCGGTAATCCGATGGGCAGAAAAGCGGCTCCCGACATAGACTATAATAATTGGGAAGCCGTTCGGGATTATTACAAACTGTCTGATTGATGTAATTTGGCCCAGGGTATTAAGAGCAACAATCAGAAAACGGATGCCACCGGCTTTCATCGGGGCTGAAGTCTTTGTTTGCCAACGAATATTCATATCTGAGCCTGGTCGGGTTGTGTTGC
>JBIQMB010000435.1:0-3672 GCA_044463745.1 Chitinophagaceae bacterium
CAAGCCCTCAAGCCTGAATTAATGGGAATATTTAATTTTGTCGGACAACAATGATTTAAATGATAAATTGGTTTTAGTTTGTTATTGGTTTTTTGGTTATTGGATCATGATTTTCTTACCTTCTATTTTGAACCGGATGCCGCTCACCTGTAGTACTTTCAACATTTCAGATGCATTCACATTCATGGGTACATCACCCGCATAATGACCCGGTGGTACGCCATTTGGGTATTCGACAGTTACATCATACCATCGTTCTACCCGTCGCATTATTTCACCTATGGTTGCTCTTTTGAAAGTAAAAAATCCGTTTTTCCAGGCCACTGCTTCATCTACATCCGCATCTTTTATCACCGACATTTTTTTCGCCTGACCATACATCAACACTTGTTCGCCGGGCTTAATCATCATCGTTTGCTGGTTCTCATTTGCTTTAATACTTCCCTCAAGCAGGGTGGTTCGGATCGATGATTCATTACTATACGCATTGACGTTAAACTTCGTACCTAAAACCTCAATCTCCCGTTTGTCATGGTTTTCAGAACGGATGACAACAACAAAGGGAACTTTTTGGTTATTACCTGACATGATGGATTCAATTTCAAAATAGACTTCCCCGGTTATTTCTACACGTCTTTCGTTTGGTGAAAAGGTGGCAGGAAAAGTGATGGATGAGGCTGCATTGAGCCATACCCTTGATCCGTCAGATAACACCAGATGAAACTGCCTTCCCTTAGGGGTAGTCATGGTATTAAGCAACAACTTCTCTGCCAGATTCTGGTGCGAAGTGTAATCAATACGAGCCCCGGTTTTTGTAATTTTTGTGCCGCCCTGTGATGCAAGAAGTCCATTCTGAGCGCTATCCAGCACAATGGTTGAACCATCAGCTAATGTGAGAATAGCTCCCGAATGTCCGGGAGCTACATCATTTTCTATGGGGGTTGTGGTCTTTACAGCGATGTGTGGATTTTGTTTCGGCATTAGAATCATGTATCCTCCCCAGGCTATTATGCCCAACAAAACGGCTGCTGCGATCCGATACAGACGAAGTTTTTTAAATTTTACTGCTGCCGAAAATTCATTCAGTGAGCGGTTATCATGTGTTATTTTTTCAAAAATCTCCTCTGCTTTGGCCGGGTTTATTTCATGATCTGGTTCCGTATTTTCCACTTCATTGTATATAAGTTCTTTAAGCAGGTGAGTAAATTGCTCATCAGAAACCATATCCAGAAACTCCTCTCTCTCCTCCGCCGAAGCAGTACCCGACGTGTATTTGCCAAATAAAAACCGAAATCTTGCCTGTCCATTTTCCATAAGAAAATAATTGAAATGCTTATTTTTTATGATCCTCTTCATAATAAAGACACTTCAGAAAGAAAAGAGGACTGGTTCGGGAGAAAAAAAAAATTGTTACGGGCTTTCACGAGTTTACATTTACCCATGGCGACTACTTCACGTCAGGCTGTCGGGTCGTCTGCAAGGAAATTCCGCTCCCTTTCACGCTGTCGGGTCCTTGAGGCGGACGCCGACAGGTGAAGGGGTGATAATAATTTGTAATTTAGCTTTTTCAAACTCAAACAATACCTACATTGAAATATCTTTTATCTCTCTATTTTATCCTTCTATTTTCAACTTCTGCCTTCTCACAGGATACCCAAAGCAAAACCTATTGTAATCCAATCAATATCGATTACACCTACATGATTTATGATGCAGATAAAAAACTATCGTACCGTTCAGGCGCCGATCCTGCTGTGGTAAAATTTCGGGGCGAATATTACATGTTTGTCACACGTTCCATGGGTTATTGGCATTCTACCGACCTGCTCAACTGGCAATTTATTACCCCAGAAAAATGGTATTTTCAAGGCTCTAATGCTCCGGCAGCGCACAATTACAAAGATTCGGTTTTGTATGTCACCGGCGATCCATCAGGTTCCATGAGCATTCTTTACACAGATAATCCTAAAAAAGGTGATTGGAAAGCGCTTCCGTTAATCCTCAATGACCTGCAGGATCCCGATCTTTTTATCGACGACGACGGACAGGCATACATGTTTTGGGGATCGTCCAATACTTTTCCGATTAGAGGTAAAAAACTTGACAGAAATGATAATTTCAGGCCATCTTCCAAGGTGGATACTTTGTTTAATCTGGATGGCCAAAATCACGGATGGGAGCGCTTTGGCGAAAACAATGCAGACACCATCCTTGGCGGATACATCGAAGGCCCATGGCTCACGAAACACGACGGAATTTATTATATGCAATACGGTGCACCGGGCACAGAATTTAATGTTTATGCAGATGGAGTTTATACAAGTAAATCTCCATTGGGGCCTTATCAATATGCGCCTAATAATCCCATTTCTTTTAAGCCTGGTGGCTTTATCAATGGAGCCGGACATGGCAGTACGGTAGCAGGTCCGCAAAATCAATATTGGCATTTTACTTCCATGGCTGTAGGCGTTAATATCGGTTGGGAACGGCGCATCGGCATGTTTCCTACATACTTTGACAAAGAAAACTTAATGTATTGCGATACCTATTTTGGCGACTATCCTCATTACGCACCTGAAATTCCCGGTATGCAAGGACAGTTTACGGGCTGGATGCTATTGTCGTATAAAAAACCGGTAAAAGCTTCATCAGCCCTGGCTGATTATTCTGCCGAAAATCTTACAGATGAAAATGTAAAAACTTTTTGGGTGGCCGCTAAGAATGACTCCTCCCAATGGGTTGAAATCGATCTGCAAAACAATGATTATCAATCCGACCTTTATGGCAGAGTTTCAGACATGCATCAACGTTACTTTATCGAAGGATCTGAAGACGGGAAAAAATGGACAGTACTGGTTGACAGAAGTAAAAGTTTCAAGGATGTTCCGAATGATTATGTGGAATTGGCCCATCCTCAAAATGTACGCTATATCCGATATCAAAATATTCAAGTTCCCACTCCTCACCTATCTATTTCTGACATTCGCATTTTCGGAAAAGGAAGGGGTAAGGTGCCCACAGAGGTTAAACAATTTCAGGTAAAAAGACATGCAGACTCCAGAAATGCAACCATCACCTGGAACACTCAGTCCGACAGTCAGGGGTATAACGTTTTATGGGGAATAGCACCCGATAAACTATATAGTTCATGGTTGGTATATGATAAGGCCGTCCTGGAAATGAGAAACCTTGACAGAGGCCGGACTTATTATTTCTCAATTGAAGCTTTTAATGAAAATGGCGTATCGAAAAGAACGAAGGTGGTAGAGGTGAAATCTTTTTGATCCAAATCAGAAACTTCCAAACAATCCGTCAGAAAATCCTGCTCTTTGCAAGTAGTGAAAAGAAGTATTTTTATATCTGATTATCCACTATTTTTACATAATATGAAAAAGCTTTTTCCTTCGCATGACGACTTCATTCGTAATTTACTTTCTAACAAGGAAATGGCCATTGATTATTTGAAAACCGCCTTACCGCCAGAAATAGTTGATAAGTTAGATTTTTCAACGCTTAAACAAATATCAGAGACTTACATTTCGGGTGCATTGGAAAAGACGATTTCTGATATCGTTTTTGAATGTCAATTAAAAGATGGAAAAGGAGTGGTTAAGATATGTTTGCTTATTGAGCACAAAAGCCATCCTGACAAATATGCTTCTATTCAGATAG
>JBIQMB010000436.1:0-3659 GCA_044463745.1 Chitinophagaceae bacterium
ACATTGCAGAGCCACCAGTGCACCAGGCCTCGAAGAAACACAAAGAATGTGGGTAAATTGATTGCAGGGCCACAAAGACACCAAGGCTCGAATTAACACAAAGAACAGTGATGAATAAATCCTTTTGGTAGAATGTTGAGTAAATTAACGAGACGGCCACAAAGTCCCCATGATACAAAGCTGCGCGATGGAGGGTTTGGTGAAGCTTTTTGAGGGAATGATTATCCACAAAGCCGCCACAGTGAAAAACAGTTTTTCTTAATTAATCATGGTTGCAATAACTTGTGTTTTTCAAGCGACTTCAACGTGGTATTGATAGCGGCATCGGCGAGTTTTCCATTTAAGACGATGCGGGCTCCTATCCATAACAACACCCTTTCAACCGGACTGTTTTGAGAAATATTCAGGATGATCTTTTCTATCCTGGATTTCATTTTTCTTCTGTAATTTCTTATGAGCGTTTCACTAATAATTGGATATTTATTACCATTGCCAAAAACAGGCATGTAGGCATCCGGTTTTCTCTCAGAGAAGATGGGAATAATCTGAAGACCGCCATCTGTTTTGGAAATAAATTGTTCAGGATTTGAAACTTGCGCATATCCGGAAGTGAATATCGGGTTGGTTGTATTTATTGGAACCGTAAAATGATCCATCAGAAATTTTTCGCAGTTAGCCCTGCCTAAAAAGAAATCATGTACCCTGAATTCCTTACAAATGAAACCTCCGAAGCCGTCGAGCGAACCGCAGGCAATAGCCGAGGGCCCCTCAAACGATTCTTCTTTGTCTCCTTTTTTTACGTAACGTGCCGGTGCAATAAGATACTGGCCGGCATCGGTGGAGTCCATGGTGTCGATAAGTGTCGAAGGTTTAACCCGCGACTGATCAATCATGGCACTGAGCGTATTGGAAACAACTGATTTCAATTCTGTAGTGCCTTTGAAATCAACCGGCATACTTGGAAAAGGATCAACCATGAGGATCGTACTTTTAAATGTGTTGTAATTCCTGTATTCCTTTGGGTCTCCCTGATTTGTTTCCGAATCCAAAATCTTCCTCAATTGCTCAAAGGGCTCATTGTTGATCAAACCTCCATCTACATTGATGGTTTTGTAATCACCGTCGGGAAATGGCCTGCGTGCGTCCTTTGTAATATATTTAAACCAGTCGAGATCGTTCAGGTATTTTCCGTTTCTTACTATTTCACGGGCTTTCAATCCTACAGGAAATGCGCCGGTGGCCATGGCTGCATTTTTCGCAAGATCCGTATTTATTTTGCGGGCAAAGTTCAGCGGGATGAATCCATCGTTTCGGTAATCTGTTTCTTCATTGACAATACGAAAGCATACGTAGTCATTATGGCTTGTGATCAGGTATTTATCGAGTTTAGGAGTGTTTGAAAGAAAGGTAACACTGAAGTCCATCCCATTGAGGTTTGAGAGCGTGGTAAAGATCTGAAGGCTGTCTGAAATGTATTTTTTATCAATACGAGTGGATTCCTTAACTGAAATGACACGCTCGGCAATCTGGTCAATAAATTTTGAATTTAATCCCGATTGCAATCCGTTTTTCGAAATATCGGAAGTGTCAAGCATCATATCCATCATGTCTTCAGAGAGTAAATCGACCCAACTATGATATAGCTTGTTTCCGGCGATTTCTTCCAGCAGATTTTTGCCCGCTTCCTTGATTGGTGCAAAAGGTTCATACAATGCTGCAGCAGTAATAATGGCGGTCATGCCACCGGCAGAAGCACCGCCGATAGCGGAGATCTCGATGTCGTGAGAAGGTACGTTGGCTTCACCGCTTTCTTTTTTTTGTTGCCAGGTTTCGAGCGCTTCAAGCAGATAGTCGATGACACCGGCTGTGTAGGCTCCGGCCGATACAGCGCCTGCCATGCACAGGCCGATTTTAAATTTTTCGTTTGAGGGCATAATAATTGGTTAAGTGTGAAAAGATGACGAATGATGATCGGGCGGTGTGAGGGAAACAGAATTTCGGATAGGATTGGAAAAGTTGTTCAACCGATGGCTTCCAGAACACAAAGTTGTATAATTTCTCTTATAAAAAGTAACTTTTTATCTGCCACCAAAATTCATGGTGATAGCAAAAAACCAACTATGGTCGCTTTTGCTGATTAGAGAGGGTGGCGTCGAGCCGGAATAGAATTCAGGCAAACCATTAACCTGGCGAGGCCGGTCAAGATAGTCGGCGTCCTGATTACTGAGCCTGTTCACTTTTCCCCATACGATGCCGTATGTAAAAGAAATTCTGTTATTGGATCCAAAAAGCGAAGAGATTAAAACAGATCCTCCCAGCATAATTCTCAGGTTCAGATTTGAGGAAGTCATGATACCTACTGCTCCGGCTAAATTATAATCGCTGGAAATGCGGGGATAAAAATGAGAGAAAATGCCTACTCCAACCTGGTTGTTTCCATCATTTTCCCGAACGATAACGTTGCCTGTCGTATCTCTCTTTGTGCTGTTGTCACCGGGTGGTGTGTACTGTACAATCACATTTTTGAGCGTGTACGAATAATCACGTAGTCCGGTTAATACAAAGCCCCCGCTGAAATCTATCTTCATGCCACCCGACATACGAATGTTTTCGGGTTTACTTTCCTTATGGTTGTCGTCCGTGTATTTTATTTCGATGTAGTCATTGTTTTTTGCCCTTAAGGTAGTATAAGCTATGGGTTGAAGGCTCTCCATCATTTTGAGTGCAGCAATCAGATTATTCGCAGCTTTCAATGCCGCGGCTCTCTCATCATCATTATTTATTTTTCTGATTTTATCTCCCAATGAGGCAGATAACTGGTCAAGTGTGATCGCCTGTACTTCCAGGTATTTGGTGATTCTTTCTATTATAACCGGTAAGTCTGTTTTGAATTGCCGGATTGAGCAACTTGAAATCCTAAATGCAGCTACGTACTTTGCTATCTGCGGAATGACATTATTCAGTTTTTCGGCGGTGTTGGTTGCAGTAGCGGATTCTTCCGTCGAACCAGTATCCTTCAGTATCGGATTCATGATATTAGAAGTTACGTGGCCGCTGATCAGGGATGAGAATTGGCTGGAGCCGGTATTGAAAACATCTTTCTCGTCCACGCTTAGCTTAAAAGGTTTATCCAAAGACTGATTGATCACTTCAAACCTGATTTGCGAACCTACCCTGGGCGCAAACCACATGGGCGCGACCTTACGATACCTTTCGTACAACCTGCCTTTTCGCTTTTCAAAAATATGTTTACAAATGGTATATGCATCATTCTCCAGTAAGGGATCATAGGTTATAATGTAGTCAGTTGAGTATTGCCTTTCGTGCCTGTTTTTTATCGGCTGCGAAAGCTGACTATTATAAATACTACATAATTGGCAGTTTCCGCTTCCGATATTTCTTAACATCGAATCATCTATTATAGCAGGTACGATTTCGGGGATCGGGTTTTTCTCATTCTTGGGAAAAAGCGTGATCTTTTTTGGGTTCGCAGTATTACGGATATCATAAAAAATCAAATCCAGAGAGTCAAATGACTCTGCACCCTCTAATTCTTGCTCAAATAGAAGACTAAAATTTGAATCAATGATTGATTGTACCAACTGCATGGAATCTTCAGTTTCATTTCCCTGACTACCAATATTGATCAGTGCTATATC
>JBIQMB010000437.1:0-3656 GCA_044463745.1 Chitinophagaceae bacterium
CTAAAGGCATTCATCACATCTTTATCAATTGAGGCTATTTCTCCCTTTTCTTGTTCAATTAAGGCCGACAAATACTCTCTCCTATAAACATTAAGTTCTTTGATAGCAATGAAGTCGTCTGATGTAAAAGCCGGATAATCTCTTTGTATTAATAAAAAGATACCTTCCCGAATATCAATACCTTTCACCTGTTCGCCTGCAGGTATTTCCTGATTTGTAATGAAACTTTTCACCATAGTAATTAATCATTCTTAGTATCGAAAATATGAAAACACCACTCAAAAAAAATAAATTAATTTTTTCTACAGCCTTTTCCATTAGGTAAAATTTAAAAATACTTTGCGCCACAGATTCTTTATAAATGAGATAAGCCGGATATCAATTAACCGAAAAAAAAATCTCTTTGTCAATCAAAAAAACACGGTTTAAAATTTCCTCTTATCTAAATTGCATTCATATAACCCTATTCTACAGTAAACCCTTGTATGGAATGGAACACACAGATCGCCCCGCTACCAAAGGTAAAAAGACTAAAAGCATTTTATCCGTTTTAGGCCCTGGTCTTATTACAGGTGCCGCTGACGACGACCCATCGGGTATTGCCACTTACTCACAAACGGGCGCCCAGTTTGGGTTTGGTCAATTATGGACGGCCTTTTATATGCTTCCATTTATGATAGCAGTACAAGAAGCATGCGCACGGATAGGGCTTGTAACCGGCAAGGGAATAGCAGCGGTAGTAAAAGAACGGTACAATAAAAAAATGTTGTACATGGTGGTGCTGATTGTGCTGATAGCAAATATTATCAATATCGGCGCCGACATTGGGGCGATGGCCGCCGCAGCAGCACTTATCATACCTATGCATTTTGTACTGTGGACACTACTTTTTACAGTGATAATTCTTTTGCTCGAAATTTTTACTTCCTATCGATTATATGCCCGAATACTGAAATGGCTCGCCGTTTCTTTATTGGCTTATCCACTTACGGTATTCATAATCGATATGCCATGGCTGGAAGTTTTGAAAGCCACCTTCATTCCACATTTCGAATTCAGTTTTGCTTTTCTGTTTATCATCACAGGTGTTCTTGGAACAACGATTTCGCCATATATGTTTTTTTGGGAAGCATCACAGGAAGTGGAAGAAATGAAAGAGAAAAAACTACTGAAAGCAGGTAAGAAAATGCGCATCAGAAAGACTTATATCCATAATATGAGAACGGACAATACCATAGGAATGGCGGTTTCAGAAATTACCACATGGAGTATTATGGTAGTGGCGGGAGCCGTTTTGTTCACAGGCGGCGTTACGGATATTAATACGGCGGCAGATGCAGCCAAAGCTTTGGAGCCCCTGGTGAAATCTTTTCCAAATGCAGGGTTTTTATCCAAGCTTATTTTTTCTGTAGGCATCATCGGCCTTGGGTTGCTTGCGGTTCCGATTCTATCCGGATCGGCCGCATATGCAGTTTCAGAGGCGGTAAACTGGGAAGAAGGGTTCAACCTCAAATTAAAAAAAGCACATGGCTTTTATGGAATAATCACCATTGCCACGCTAATAGGGCTCATGATTAATTTTATCGGTATCAGCCCTGTGAAAGCACTTGTGTATTCGGCAGTACTAAACGGAGTAGCTGCTGTGCCCTTAATCTTTGTAATTATAAAAATTTCATCAGATAAAAAAATTATGGGTAAGAATAAAAGTGGCCCATTGTCGAAGGTTTTTTTATGGCTGACGTTTCTGGGCATGGGTGCAGCGGCAGTAGCTATGTTTTACCTCATGCTTAAATAGTTATTCCGAAAATTTAAGAATGTTAGGGAAGATTATCGACGTTGAATCATTGGGAAGGTAATTTCATTAATCTGTAAAGTATTAAAAAAATGTTTTGGACATAGAATCGCACAATCCTACTTTTACAGCATGTTACGATATTTAAGAGAATCATTTGCGCGAAAAAAAGCACGCCGTGTCACCATGGAGTATCCGGCCCGCATCGACCATTTTCACCTGGATGGTATTGGCGATATTGAATTTGCCAATTGGACAAATCCACTGACAGAAAAAATTAAGATTCATGACGGCATGGTGAACTTCTTTAAAAAATTTATCAAACCCGGCGATCTTGCCATTGATATTGGTGCTAATGTTGGCGATACCACAGTGCCGATGGCATTGAGTACCGGCAGGGAAGGGCTCACTCTCGGCTTTGATCCGAATCCTTTCGTATTTAAAATCTTACAAAAGAATGCCTCACTCAATCAGGATAAAATGAGGCTTATTCCGGTTCCTTATGCAATATCCAAACAAGATGGCGAAGAGTATTTCTTTATTTCTTCCGAAGCTTCTTTCGGCAATGGAGCAATTTCTCCGGTTAAAGATAGTACCCATGGCAAATTTGTTCATCCGGATAAAGTGAAGGGCGTTAACCTCCATCAGTTTCTCAAGAGGGAATATCCTGAATGGATCAAAAAGTTTTCCTTTATAAAAATTGATACAGAAGGATACGACAAGGAGATTCTGAAATCAATCAGTGATCTCATTGCCGTTTGCAAACCTGTAATCGTGGCGGAGAGTTTTGGTAAAGCATCCGACGAAGCCAAGATGGAGTTATTCGAAACGATTGCCAGACACGATTATGATATTTTCTATTTTGCTGATTTCGATATAAATGCGGCTATCGAGAAGGTACCTGCTAAAGAGGATATGCTGAAATGGAAGCAAACCATTAACATCTATGCTATTCCCAAATAGATCATCAAAATTTCGGGACCATTTTTAAACAGTTACTACAGGTTTTAAAAGAATCTCTTTGCCCCCATGTACAATTTTCAAATTGATATTGATCAAAGCATTAATGTGCTTCATTCAGGAGGAACCATATTGTACCCGACAGATACTATTTGGGGAATTGGCTGTGATGCTTTGAATCCGGCTGCCATTGACCGTATTTTTGAAATCAAACACCGCAGTCGTAGCAAATCAATGATTATCCTCGTAAGTAGCGAGGAAATGATTTACGATTATGTTCGTAGTCCATCACCCGAACTTGTGCAAATGATGACAGAAGCCGAAAATCCTACCACGGGTATTTTTGAAAACGCCATAAATCTGCCTCACAATCTCATCAACAGCGCAGGAACGGTAGCCATTCGCATAGCATCTGATTTATTTTGCAAAAGCCTGATCGATCAGTTCGGTAGGCCGATTGTTTCTACATCTGCTAACATTTCCAATGAACCCGCACCCCGTACTTTTTCAGAAATTACGCCTACATTAATTAATCTTGTAGATTATACCGTAAAATATTTGCAAGACGACCTGACAATAAAAAACCCTTCCCACATTATCCGTCTTAATGAAGAAGGAGAAGTGAAAAGGGTGAGATAATTTTGAGCTATATTATTTTCTAATTTTTATAAGGATAGACCAATACCTACCTGAATATTCTGAACCTTCCAGGTATCATTATTTCCTACATTATCCAGGTTGGTCAATCCGCCGGTAAACCTTCCGTAAACCCTGAGTTTAGACAGATTCAACTGTACACCACCTGCGGCAGAAAAGGTTCCGGCCTTGAATGCATCTGACCCATTCTGTAGCAAATTTTTATTCTGATCTATAATGATCCCAAACTGGGGTCCGGCCTGCAATG
>JBIQMB010000438.1:0-3652 GCA_044463745.1 Chitinophagaceae bacterium
TATTTTCTACAAGTTCTTCGTTCAGTGTTTTTATATACGGTTTCTTCATTGTAAAATTGTGAATATTGATACTTTTGAATTGTAAAAATAAAAAGGTTATTGGTTATACCATCATTTTTTTAATGTGACCCCAAAATGTGGAAAGAATATATCAGAGGATTCAGGGCTTATCTTCAACTTGAAAAATCATTGTCGGCCAATACGGTTGACGCTTACCTGCACGACCTTGAAATCCTTATCCGCTTTCTTGAATCTGAAAAAGGAGTAACTAATCCCGGCGATGTAACCTATCCCCATTTGGCTGCATTTGTAACCGAACTACACCAAACAGGAATGGCTACGGCCTCTCAGGCCAGAATTATTTCGGGGGTGCGGAATTTTTTTAAATATTGCTTATCTGAAAATATACTTACGGCTGATCCGGCTACCTTGTTAGAATCTCCAAAAAAAGAAAGGAAACTTCCCGATTTTCTCACCATCGAAGAAATACAAAAAATCCTGGACGCCATTGATTTGAGCAAGCCGGAGGGAACTCGAAATAAAGCCATCATTGAAACCTTATACAGTTGCGGTCTCAGGGTTAGTGAAGCTACGGGACTTTTGATTTCACAAATCTATCCGGAAAACGAAATAATAAGAGTGACAGGCAAGGGAGATAAAGAGAGATTGATTCCCATCGGTTCAGAAGCATTAAAATACATCAGATTATACTTGGAAAATGTACGAAGACACCAAACAGTGGCAAAGGGCTATGAAGATATCCTGTTTCTGAACCGACGCGGAAAACCACTTTCGCGGGTTATGATATTTATGATAATTAAGGACTTGACCGTGGCGGCGGGCATAAACAAAAATATCTCGCCCCATACCTTCAGGCATTCTTTTGCAACGCATTTGGTAGAAGCGGGAGCCGATTTAAGAGCCGTTCAGCAAATGCTGGGGCATGAAAGCATCACCACCACGGAAATATATACCCATCTTGACCGGGAGTTTCTAAAAGAGACCCTGAAAAACTATCATCCTGCCTGGTCCTGATTATTAAGAGCTCAACAGTTAAGCTGCCTTTTTTACTTTCCTCTTTTTCAGTACAGCTTTTACGGCATCTGCAATAGCAGCATGGCTGATTTTGCCTTTGTACAATTCACCATTAATCATGAATGCGGGCAATTCTTTAATTCCGTGATCCAAGGCAAATTTCAAATCATCCTGCACATACCATCCGTATTTGCCGTTGATGAGATCATTAAGTAAAGATTTGGCGGTTACGCCTGCCTCACGTGCATAATTTTTTAATGAAACGGTACCCAGGTGTCTTCTGTTTTCCAAAAGTATTTCGTGCATCTCAAAAAACTTACCCTCCTGAGCTGCTGCAATGGCCGCCTCGGCTGCTTTATGTGATTTCTGGTGAATCATTGTTTGGGGAAAATGACGGAAATTATAATTTACTTTATCACCGAAATCTTTCATTAAAGATTTGGTAATAGCATGGCTTTTATAACTCTGTTCACTCTCATAATCCACAAATTGTGTAACCGTGACCTGAGCGTCGGGGTTACCAATAATTACATCCTCTGATGGAATAATCTCAACCTCATCTTTTTTAAACATAATTATATCCTTTTATTTTGTAATACCATTTACAGTTATACGATTCAATTTTTATTATATGATCCAAATTTTCTAAAGTTAACTTTTAACCTTTGCGATAGAAAAGTCATAAACCATATTTACAACCCAATTAACAATTAATTGAGATTCATTCATCAAATAGCGTGCGAGAATATATAAAAATCGTACAATATTGCTCCATCTGATATACAACTTATGTAACTTTGCAAAACTTTTCGGAAAAGCCTTTTCCAAAAGGTTAGAAATTATCTTTATTTCCTTTAAAATTATACGCTTAAATGGAACTTTTTGAAAAAATACACCATGAATTTGCAGAAAGACACATTGGACCGGATGCCGTCCAAAGTCAGGCTATGCTCTCCGAAATCGGGGTTAAGAGCCTTGATGAACTAATGGATAAAACCATTCCGGCCAATATTCGCGATCATTCAGATATGCAACTGCCTGAACCTCTGAGCGAATTTGAATACCTGAATGAAATAAGAAAAGTGGCAGCGAAGAATAAAGTTTTTCGTTCATTCATCGGTCAGGGGTATTATGATACGATTGTGCCCTCGGTTATTTTGCGAAACCTTTTTGAGAACCCGGGATGGTACACCCAATACACGCCCTACCAGGCCGAAATTTCTCAGGGTAGATTGGAAAGCCTGCTAAATTTTCAGACCGTTGTGTCAGACCTGACAGGATTGCCAATTGCGAATGCCAGTTTGTTAGACGAAGGAACGGCCGCAGCTGAAGCCATGTACATGTTCTTTAATCATAAAAATAAGGACACGGATGAAGTAACCAGCAACCGGTTTTTTGTGGACAAAAACGTGTTTGAACAAACCAAACATGTTTTACAAACAAGAGCAGAAGCAATTGGTATTGAATTAGTTATAGACGATTATTCAAGCGTTAATATAGATGACTCATTTTTTGGAGCCCTGCTTCAATATCCCGATAGTGAAGGAAATGTTCATGACTACAAGGCGTTTATTTCTAATGCAGGTAACCACCATGTACGGGTAGCCATGGCAACTGATCTGCTGGCACTTACTTTACTTACCTCACCCGGCGAACTGGGAGCAGATGTGGCCATTGGTTCTTCCCAGCGGTTTGGTGTTCCAATGGGGTTTGGCGGACCTCATGCAGCTTTTTTTGCCACCAAGGATGAATTTAAGAGAAATATTCCGGGAAGAATCATCGGAATAAGTGTGGATGCTAACGGAAACCGGGCACTCAGAATGGCGCTCCAGACAAGAGAGCAACATATCAGAAGAGAAAAAGCTACATCAAACATTTGCACCGCACAGGCTTTACTTGCTAATATGGCGGCCATGTATGCAGTTTACCACGGGCCTGATGGATTAAAAGAAATTGCTTTAAGAATTGCTATCCTGACTCATTTATTGAAGTCAGAATTAGAAACAGCGGGTATCAACGTAAGAAATCAGACCAGTTTTGATACGCTAACCATTGAATCGCACAACGCTCAGAAGATTAAAGAATTAGCAGAACAGAAAGCCGTTAATTTCTTTTATAAGGATGAGAAAACCATTTCGATATCTATAGATGAAACAACTGAGTATCAGGATATTAAAGATATAGTCAACATTTTAACTTTAGGTTCAGGGGCTGTTCGTGATTTCGAAAAAATAGAGGATAAAACCGGAATTCCCGCCGGGTTAAAAAGAGAATCCGACTATCTGTTACATCCCATTTTCAACAGTTACCATAGCGAAACAGATATGATGAGATATATGAAGCGGCTGGAGAACAAAGATCTCTCGCTGACACAGAGTATGATTAGTTTGGGTAGTTGCACCATGAAGTTGAATGCCGCCACGGAAATGATACCTGTTAGCTGGCCCGAATTTGGGAAAATCCATCCTTTTGCTCCTACAGCACAGGTACAAGGTTATATGGAGATGACCCGAGACCTGGAAAATTTGTTGGCTTCCATCACCGGTTTTGCTGCCTGTAGCTTACAGCCAAACAGCGGTGCTCAGGGAGAATTTGCCGGTTTGCTGGCCATTAAAGG
>JBIQMB010000439.1:0-3649 GCA_044463745.1 Chitinophagaceae bacterium
TTCCGTGCACAATGCACAGCATTCCTACCCTCTCCCTCCGCTGGTAACAAAATCCGTCCCGGAGAAAGCCCGGAAAGCTTCTCAGCCAAATACTGATTAGCCTTCAAACCAAAGGCATAATCATTAGACCTATACAAATGATTCCAGAATATCGGATTATCAGCATCCGCTTTTTATGTTGATTTATTAAAGTGTTTCTTTAAGCCAGCTAAAAAATTCCCGCTGCCAGGTGAGCGCATTATGCGCATGAAGCACCCAGTGGTTCTCATTTGGAAAATAAAGCAACTTGCTTTTAATTCCTTTCAACTGCGCGGCCTGAAAGGCTTCCAGCCCCTGTTCTATTGGGACCCGAAAATCCAAACCACCCTGTATGATCATGATAGGCGTATTCCAGTTGTTCACCAGGTTAGAAGGATTGTACTTAAGGTAGCTTTCCGGAACGGGGTTTTGCCAGTATGGCCCTCCTAAATCGTGATTGGCAAACCACAGCTCTTCAGTGGTTCCATACCAGCTTTTCATATCAAAAAGTCCGTCGTGAGCGATGAATGTTTTAAACCGGTTTTGATGCACACCGGCTAATTGAAACACACTGTATCCGCCATAGCTTGCGCCCACACAGCCCAGGCGATTTTTATCTACATAGGGCTCTTTGGCTACATCATCAATGGCACTCAGATAATCATCAATGGGCTTACCTCCCCAATCGCCGCTGATGCTTCTGTTCCACTCCACACCCCAGCCCGGCATACCACGGCGATTGGGTGCTACTACGATATAACCATTGGCAGCCATTAACTGAAGATTCCACCTGAAACTGTAAAATTGATTAAGCGCACTCTGTGGCCCACCCTGACAGTAAAGCAAAGTCGGATATTTTTTTGCCGGATCGAAGTCGGGAGGATAAACCACCCATACACCCATTTGCTTGTTATCCTTAGTGCTAACCATTCGCAATTCAGAATTACTCAATTTTATTTTCGAATAAATGGAATCGTTAACATGGGTAATAACTTTCATTTCACCGGATGGTACTGAAATGGAATAAAGTTCGGTGGCATGGTTAAAATCAGTTCGGCCGGAGATGATAGAATTTCCTTTATGGAGATGCAAATCCGTCACATTAAAATTTCCCTGGGTTAGCTGTTTTACCTGACCGGTTCCTGAAGTATTAACCTGAAAAAGCTGCTGAGTGCCCTTGACCGAAGCGCTGAAGTAAAGGGACTTATTATCCTGCGACCAAAGGATGCTTCCATCAATTGTTTCATCCCATCCTGCTGTCAAATTTACCTTTTGTTTGGTTTTCATATCCATGACAATGAGGTCGTTTTTATCTGCCTCATAACCATCTGTCATCATGCTTAGCCAGGCCAGACTTTTACCATCAGGGCTAAATACTGGAGACACGTCATAGCCCATCATACCTTCTGTAAGGTTAACGGTAGCTCCTGTTTCTATTTTATATTCGTAGATGTCTGTATTGGTGCTGATAGCATAGGCTTTTCCTGTTTTTTTCTTGCTTACATATATGATCGATTTGCTGTCGGGGCTAAAAATAAAATCCTCCTTACCACCAAATGGCTTTTGCGGACAATCGTATGGCTGTCCTTTAAGAATATCGAGTGCGGGCATGTGCGGATCGGCTATAGAAATCAGAAAAACATGCGACACTTTACCATTCGACCAGGTATCCCAGTGGCGATAATTCAGGTCGGTATAAATCTGTCCGGTGCTTTTGCTCAGTTCCGGATATTTATCCTTCGCCATAACTTTTTCTATTAAAACATCTTTTGAAAAAGCAATCCATTTTCCATCGGGCGATATGCGGATGTTTTCCGCGTCCTTCATTTTAGCCGAAACCTCTTTCCAGGTTTTCCCTCTGTCTATACTTTTTAAAAGCTTCTCTCCTTCTTTTACGTACAATCCGTTTTTATCCCATTGTACGAAATTTTTCTTACCAAAAAGATCGGTAGGGACGGAATGTCCTGATTCTGTATTCAGGAAAAAATATTTATCTATTCCCTTTTCGGTTTTCAGATTAAATTTCTTAACTGAATATACCAGGGTTTGATGATCAGGACTAAACCCGGTAACAGACATTCGGCCTAAAGACCAGAGTAATTCGGGCGTCATTTTATCTTGTGCCCCAAGCAGTAAAGGTGCCATAGCAATGAAGAATAAAAGTATCTTTTTCATGTTTACATATTTTTACCGAAGCGACGAACAGTCCCATGATAATGCGTGCAGGTTTACCCCATTTTTCATTTGGGAATGCGTCGGTTTCACGCAAATGTATTTGATAAAAAACAAAAAATAATTTTACTTTTAATACTCAATAAAACCCAACATATTTGTATTTGTCGACTGCTACACGGGAACTCATTATGAAGATATATTTGAAACGCGATGGTGGCACCGCACTACTTTTCATTTACATAACCTGAATCCGAAAGACGGAGCACGGTTAAAAGAAAATCAATTATCAGGCAGTCATCCGGTTAAATGGCATGACGGGCGGAGCAGCGGATCCGCTCATCATTAGCTGGATTGGTGACCATTACGGATTAAGAACGGGCATGTTTTTCTAAATCTGACAATGAGATACACCCTAAGCGTGGGAATTTCAGTGCATCCCATCATCAGCAATAAAACAATTTAAAGAATTAATAGGAAAACAGAATGATCAGGTATTGCAACATCCGCCACCACAGCATCCTGCGGCCTTTTCTCCATATACAGTGATACTGTAAATACCTGTTTCACCATTTTTAAATTCAACCAACTCTTGCTCGTTCAAATATTTTCTCAGAATGTCATCAGGAATTTGAATGGCCTTTTCTGATTTGACCTGTACATTGACGAAACCACTGTTTTCGATCATTTCCAAATAAGCACTTTTTTGAATAGCCCCCGCAACACAACCGGCATACATTTCTGCATTCTTTTTCAAGGCCTCCGGAAGGTCGCCAACCAGCACAACATCCGAAATGCTGAAATGCCCCTCAGGCAGTAAAATACGAAATATTTCGTCGAAGACATTGCTTTTATCCGGTACAAGGTTGAGTACACAGTTACTGATAACAACATTTACTGATGCGCCGTTCAGGGGGATATTTTCTATATCACCTTCCAGAAATTCCACATTATCGTATCCTAATTTTTCAGCGTTTTTTCTCGCTTTTTCAATCATGGCAGGAGTAAAATCAATCCCGATTACACGTCCTTTGGGTCCCGTATGTGTTCGGGCAACAAAGCAATCATTACCCGCGCCGCTTCCTAAATCCACCACAGTATCGCCTGAATTGATAAAGGTATGTTCAACCGGCAGGCCGCAGCCAAGGCCAAGGTCAGCTTCGGCTTTGTATCCGGCCACCTGCGAGTAATCATCATTCATTATATTGCAAACCTCATCCGAGGTAGCGCCCGATCCGCAACAGCTTGAAGCATTTGTTTCCCTGTCCTGAACCGCGATTTCGCTATATTTTTGTTTAACCAATTCTTTTACTTCCGTATCTGTTTTCATATTTCTGATTATTTGGGTTTATAGTTTAATTAATTTCAGTTGAGTGTCCGGCAACAAGTTTCTTCCTTAAATTCCGGGTTTTTAAAAAATTGAGCAAACCGGTCTTTTACCTCATTCCATTTTTCTACG
>JBIQMB010000440.1:0-3637 GCA_044463745.1 Chitinophagaceae bacterium
TTGCCTGCTTGTAGCGTATCAAATTCGGCCACCACCTGTAGGGGCGACCAGGTGAAACCTTTGTCGGTACTTCTTTTTTGTACGATTTTTACATCACCGAAATCGCCGGCATGGTGCACCCGGCCTTCACTGAAAGCCAACAAATCGCCATTGGGCAAGGAGATGATTGCAGGAATGCGAAAACTTTTGTAACCTTCCTGGCCTGATACAAAGACGGGCACTTTATCCTGACTGAATGAGGAGAGAGAGAAGGCTAATAAAAAAGAGATTATAAATGATTTTTTCATGTTGAATGATTTTATGTTTTGAAATTAATATATCAACTTTCGGCTCTTTCTTTCGGCTTATCCTTTTTGCTCATCCACGCTGTCCTGTCCTATCGGACGAGAACAGTTGGATGAGAGCCATTTGCATATCCTGAGGATGCCGATGTGCTGTCATTTCTTCGGATGCCTCCGCCCCGTAACGCTGTCATGTCCTGCGGACGATGACAGGTTAATGGCGCATATCCTGCGTTTTGGGCTTGAGCACGGTCAACTGAATAAGCAGTGCCACTGCTACCACCACACCCAATATAGCGAACCCAAAACCAAAGTTTCCTTCATCTTTAAACCTCCCCAATACCTGCGTGATAGCCGCCCCCGCAAATACGCCCACCATATTCATGAAGCCATAAGCTGTGGCACGCAAACGCGGAGGTACAAACTGACATAGGATAGGCATGTTGTTCGTATCAAACATCCCGAACCCAATGCCGAATAAAATGGCTGCACCTACAACTGTAACAAAGGTATGGCCATAGCCCAACAGCACCAGAGAAGGAATCGTCAATGCCAGGCCAATCGCACTTGTATAAATTCTTCCCTTAAGGTTTTTCTGTACCCAGCGGTCACTGATAGGTCCACCGATAAACACGGCTCCCGCAAAGGATGAAACAGCGATAACAATCGTTGACAATGGTCCGGCGCGCTCCATCGGTATGTTCAAGCTATCAGAAAAAAGTGTTGGAATCCAGTTTTTAATTGCCCAGCCCGGCAGGCTTGGTGCTGCAAAGTAAAACAGGATAACCCAGAAGGCGATGTTTGAAAACAAAAGCGATAATCCTTTGAAGAAAGGAATTTTTCCTGAACTGTTTTCGATGCTTGCCTGAGCAGTCGGGTCAGGCCGCTTGTCGCGTAAAAATAAAGCCAGTATCACCCCATATCCTATCCCTATTATACCAAACCAATGGAAGGTAGCGTGCCATGATATCTTTTCGGCAATCGGAGCACCAAAGCCGCCCAGCGCCTGCCCCAGATAAAGTCCGGCCATGTGAATGCCAATGGCAAGCGACCGCGTTTTTCCCTGATGATAATCGGCTATCATCGCCAGTGCTGCGGGTATGTACAATGCCTCACTCACACCCATGATGCCCCTAAGCCATAACAGCTCACGATAAGTGGTAGCCAAACCCATTCCATAAGTCACGCCACTCCATACTATCAGGCTTCCTACAATCAACCATTTCCGGTTTACCCGGTCTGCAATGCTTCCGGCAAAGGGACTCACCGCACCATAGATATACAAGAATATAGCCATCAACGCACCGAAAGCTTCACTGGCCTGAAGTTCGATGATATCCACCTTAATGGCATTTTGCATTACACTCAATATCTGCCTGTCGAGATAATTAAGCAACGCCACCACAGAGAGTAAGCCAACCACCACCCATGGATAAAACATGCTCCCTTCATTCGGATTTGTAGATTCGATGCGTGCAATTTTGGCCATTACTTTACGGTTATTTTTGCTGAAATAATCTGCGGCGTTCGTACACCTGCTCTGATTTCTCCACCGGGTATGATAACTTCATTAACCCATTTTATGGCTACAGTTGTTACCGGCGGATCGAAAGGGATTTCGCCCATTTCTTTCCACGTATTGGTTTGTGTGTTGTAGCATAATATTTTATTTGAAAAGCCGGGATGACCGGATTGTACTTTGATCTTCTCTTCGATTAAAACCCTTTTCTGTTCATCATTTTTTTCTTTGGCTATCGCAAAAATCAGTTCCTCTGTTTTATGAAATGTTTCACCCGTATCACCGCCGAATAATAAAATGGAGTGACTGCCTGCAGCTACTCCTGTACCGGCAGAAAGGGGATGATCGAGCGATTTCATTTTTTGCCAGATGCGGGTTTTAAAATCAAAGCGGAAAACGGTTTCGTATAGAGTACTCGGGTTTTCCGGGTTTTTCTTTCTGCCCCCTATCAGGTAAATGCAATCCGTGGTGCCATCATGCTGAGCCGCCAATACTGCATGCGAGGTGGGCTGGCGCAAGGGCGGAAGTTGTTGCCATTTGGCCTCGGGTTTATTCAGATTTAGATAAATAAATTGATCGGTGGCCTTTGTTCCTTCATCTCCCCCCGCCAGGTAAATAATATCTCCCAACACCGTGGCCGAAGGGCTTGTAACCGCAATGGGTAAATCAGCTAAGAAACGAATGGTTAACCTTAATTGTTCATTATCCCAATTCAGCAGCAAAACTTTATTACTAACCCCGTTATCATTTTCTCCGCCGGCAATGACCAAACCTTTATCCGTACTCACGCAGGTAGCATAGGCAAGCGGAAACGGAAGTTTGGCAGAGGCAAATCTTACGAGTGAATCGTTCTCTTTTTTCCTGTAAAAAAATAAATCATCATAATACACTTTAGCCCCACCATGCCAGGGCATGGCTTCGGGAAAATTAGCACCACCACCGGTTACAAACACGTTATTCATAACGCCCGCTATGGGTCCGGCCACACCCAAAAGTTTGCCACGGGTTTCGGGCAGGGTGCCTGGCTTTTGCCAATCTAAAGAGAAGGACTCATCCTTTTGAGCATGCAGCGGGTTGGTTATTATCATCATCACAAAGATTAGTAAGGTGGTACCCTTCATAGCTAATGATTCACAGATGAAGGAGTTTTGGAACAGTAAGATTCAAAGTTAACCCACTCAGCGTCTTTTTTGAAAAGTTCGAAATCAGAATCACTCATGTTCTTAACCGGTAAACGGAATTCACCACAGTCCAGATTCACCAGTTTCATAAAGGCTTTGCCTGTGGCGATGCCACCGTATTTGCCCAAAAGGCCAATCATATCTATGGACTGCTGCTGAAGTTGCCTGGCTTCTTCCATCCTTCCTTTCTCGTATGCTTCTATCATATTATTATATAAAGGTGCGGCATAATTGTACGTGCTTCCCACCGCACCTTTTGATCCTAAAACCAGGGAAGCCAGCATGTTTTCATCCCTTCCCCATAACATATCGTATTTCCCGTTTTCAAAATGAAGGCATGACAGAAAATCCATAAAGTCTTCATGCGTATATTTTATTCCTGCAAAATTTGGAATCGAATTTTTAACCTGATGTAATAAATCAATCATCGCAAAATTGACACCTGTAAGTACCGGAATGTGATAATAGTAAAATGGCATATCAGGTACAGCGTCGGCAATACCCTTGCAGCAAGCGGCAAGTTGTTTTACATCAGCAGGTTTAAAGTAAAAAGGTGCGGTAAAAGCCACTGCATATAAACCGACCTTTTGGGCATGTACTGTCAGTTCAACAGCATCTTTTATGCAGGTTCCACCAACCAGAGTAATCGTTTTGAA
>JBIQMB010000441.1:0-3637 GCA_044463745.1 Chitinophagaceae bacterium
CATGACAGCAATTGTAGAATATACCGGAAATTTAAGATGTAACGCTGAGCATTTGCAAAGTGGCAGCAAGATAGAAACCGATGCTCCGACCGATAACCGTGGCAAGGGCGAACGTTTTTCACCAACCGACACGCTTTGTGTTTCGCTTGCAACCTGCATGCTTACTACAATGGGCATCAAAGCCAACGATGCGGGTTACAATATTGATGGTGCCAAAACAGAGGTGACCAAACACATGGCATCCGATCCGAGAAGGGTTTCAGCGATCGATGTAAGGGTAAAATTGCCTGCACAAAAAGATGTTAAATCGCAGGAAATCCTCGAAAGAACCGGTAATACCTGCCCCGTGGCCAGAAGCCTTCATCCGGATATTAAATTGAATCTGGAATATATTTGGGAATGAGAAATGAGGAATGAGGAATTGTGAATTATGAATTATGAATTATGAATTATGGGTGATGAGGAGCATTCCTATTTGATTAGGCTGATGGGAATGTTATTCTTTCTCAGCAAGCAAGAAGACCGTATTTGCTAAATGAAAATAGAGGTTGCCATTTGCTCCGCCTTTTCCATCTCATCCATATTAATATGCGTCAGGTACCCCTTCTCCATGAAATACCTTACCATCAATCCGGTGTTCATATTTCCTACCAGCTCATCTTCTGCAAACGGACAACCTCCAAAACCATGAATGGCTCCATCAAAGCGATTGCAGCCGCTGTTGTGTGCAGCAGTGAGTTTATCCTGCCAGTTTTCGATGGTAGAATGTAGATGAATGCCGATTTCATTTTCAGGAAACAATCTGATTATTTCTTTCACCAATCCTTCAATCTGAGAAGGGGAAGCGAGTCCTACCGTATCAGCCAAACTAATGGTGTGGATTCCGAGGCCCGCCACTTTTTCTGCCGTATCGGCTACCACGCTGATGCTGTAATCATCTCCGTAAGGATTGCCAAAAGCCATGGAAAGATACACGAGCAACTCCTTGCCCGTATCCTTGCAAAGAGACATAATATACTCCACGTCTTCCAACGAACGTGGGATCGTGCTGTTCGCATTTCGCTGCTGAAAAGTTGGAGAAACTGAAAGAGGAAACCCAAGTATATCTATTTTATCATGCATGAGTGCATCTTCGGCACCGCGCCGATTTAGCACAACAGAAAGCAATTTGGTATTTGATCCGGATTTATCGACATGTTCTGCAACTTCATCAGAATCAGCCATTTGCGGTATTAGCCTGTGCGAAACAAAGCTGGTGAAATCAAGGGTATCAAAGCCCACTTTCAGCAGTTGATTCATATACCTGATTTTTTCATCTGTCGGAATGAATCGTTCCCACCCTTGCATGGCATCTCTCGGACATTCTATGATTTTAATATCATTCATAGGCCTGCATTTTTTATGCGTTGAGTCATGGCTTCATAAAGTATAACCGCACCGGCGGCCGATACATTGAGCGATTCAAATTGATTCATCATCGGCACGCCAAATACTTCATCACATTTTTTATATAATGAGGGATGGATGCCTTTATCTTCACTTCCCAAAACAATAGCAACAGGCAAGACCAGATCCAGTTCAAAAACCTGCTTCTTTGCCTTCATCTCACTTGCCAGTACCCGGATGCCATTCAGATGCAATACATCTATGGCTTCGTGCAAATCTTTAACCCTGCAAACATTGATAAATTCAAGCGCTCCGGCTGAGGTAGCGATGGCGTCATCATTCAGGGTGCCCACCCCTTTTTGTGGAATGATTAGTGCCTGCACGCCAAAACACCATGCCGACCGCGCGATGGCGCCGATGTTTCGTATATCCGTGATTCCGTCTAAAAGCAGAAATAGCGGAGCCTCCCCTTTTTCTATCACAAAGGAAACAACATCCTGCAGATCCTTATAATGTATCTTAGATTTGAGTGCAATCACACTTGGATTTCCATCCATATTAAAACCTCTTAGTTTTTCTACCGGCACTTTGTTAACGGGAATCCCTTTTTCTTCTGTAAGCTTTTTAAGCTCGGCCGATGTAAGTCCATGTTGTACATAGATTCGTTCTATTTCCGTCCCATCATAGATGGCGTCCAGGATGGCCTCTTCCCCTGCAAATAGAAGACTTTTTTTAGGGCGATTTTGTTTGAAATGTTTATGCGTTCTCACCAGGCAAAATTATTATTAAAAAGCAACTTAACCGTATTTGGTTAAAAGAACAAAAAAAGGCATCCCCAAACAGGAAGCCTTTACAATATTTTAATGGTATATATGGTTTTATTTAATCTTGAGCGCCTTCTTGATCTTGTTTACATAATCAAGTTTTTCCCATGTAAACAACTCCACCTTCATCGTCTTGGTAGGTCCATTCGGCAATTTGAAAGTTTTGGAAACCACTTCATTCTCTCTTCCCATATGGCCATACGAGGCGGTTTCCTGATAAATGGGATTACGCAATTTCAACCGCTGCTCTATGAAATACGGACGCATATCAAACAATTCAAGCATCATGTCTGCAATCTCTCCATCCGTGAAGTCAACCCGGGATGTACCAAATGTATTAACATACATACTGGTAGGCTCCGCCACACCAATGGCGTAAGAAACCTGTACCAAAACCTCATCCGCCACGCCGGCAGCCACCATATTCTTAGCAATATGCCGGCATGCATAGGCAGCACTTCTGTCAACCTTTGAAGGGTCTTTACCACTAAATGCGCCGCCACCGTGGGCGCCTTTCCCACCGTAGGTGTCCACGATAATTTTCCTGCCTGTAAGGCCGGTATCACCATGCGGACCGCCAATTACGAATTTTCCCGTAGGGTTAATGTGGTATTTTATTTTATCGTTGAAGAAATGAGCATACTTGAGGTAGCGCTTTTTCATACGGGGAATGAGAATCTTTTTGATATCCTCAGAAATACGCTGTAGCATTTTGCCCTCTTCGTCAAATTCGTCATGTTGTGTTGAGATTACAATCGACACAATTCTGAGCGGTTTGTGTTCATCACTGTACTCGATGGTTACCTGGCTTTTAGCATCAGGACGCAGGTATTTCATTTTCTTTCCTTCCTTGCGAATGGAAGAAAGTTCAATGAGGAGATTATGTGCAATGTCGAGCGGAAGAGGCATGAAGTTTTCCGTTTCATTGGTTGCATAACCAAACATCATTCCCTGATCGCCGGCGCCTTGCTCCTCCTTATTTTTTTTATCTACCCCCTGGTTAATATCGGCCGATTGTTCATGTATTGCAGACAGAATACCACATGAATTGGCTTCAAACATGTACTCGCTTTTTGTATATCCGATCTTCCGGATAACATCTCGTGCTATTTCCTGAACATCCAGATAAGCCTTTGATTTAACTTCGCCGGCAAGCACTACCTGACCTGTGGTAACAAGGGTTTCGCATGCCACCTTGCTATCGGGATCAAAAGCCATAAAATTGTCGATCAGTGCATCACTGATTTGGTCAGCCACTTTATCCGGATGACCTTCACTTACCGATTCAGAAGTAAAAAAATACGACATACATTTTCTTTTAGTGGCGCAAATGTAAATATTCAGGGTGAAGGAACAAAAAGGTTTTACATACGGTTATAAATGATTATGAAATGAATAAGGATTACTGTTGTCCGTTTTAATTGTAA
>JBIQMB010000442.1:0-3632 GCA_044463745.1 Chitinophagaceae bacterium
AGATCATTGTAAACGATATTGTCATAGGCGGGTGGGGTAGTGGTTCTTTTCTTTATACTGCCTATCGGTGTATAAAGCGTTTTTTCGGGCGAAAAGGTGAGCTTGAATTCTGTGGTTTCCCACTCGGGAATGCTATTTTTAAAATCTTCGAAGAAATTGTCTGAAAGATTGCCCCACAGATTCACTTTTCTTTCATACGTTATTGTACCGGATGATATAAAATCCTGTGCCGATAAAAACAAGGATGTTGAGAACAGGAAAACAGAGAATAATATTTTTATCATAACATAGCGGTTAAAATGTGAAACTGTTTTTGCCTGATTCAGGGGGTGCACCTCCTTTGTTAACAAAATTGTAGGTTAAGGATATCAGTCCATATTGCCCCCAGGTGGCCACGCGCTGTTCATAAAATCCTCTGGCCAGCTGGTAACGGCTATAACCTTTATTCTGATCCAGGATGTCAAATATGGATGCGCGTAAAGCAAGGCTTCCATCCTTCAGAAATCGTTTTTCTACGTAGGCGTTCCACACTATGATAGAGTTATTTTTGTCGAAGGAGGTCACCTTTTGCCTGAAGTCGGCTATGACGCTTGTACCTATCTCTAAATTCATCGGAAACTGGTAATACGAATCAGCAGTAATATTTGTAGCCCAGAAATGAAGATCGGCCTCCTTGCTGAGGTTAGAAGAGGAGATATAATAACCCGGCATAGCAGCAAATTTGATGGCGAGCCTGTCCTTTACCCTTCCCTGAGCGGTGGTGCGTAGTCTGAAATTGGATGTATTGGTTATACTTTCTTTTAATTCCACAAAATTGGAATACCGGATAATTTGTGCCAGTGGCCCCATACCGACACGCCAGGAGGAATTGGGAATTTTATAGTTCACCAAGGCAAAGATGTTGGAAGAGAAATTTCCGTTCGTGTTCGTAAACTGAGAAATGTTTCTTCCAAACTCATCTAACCGGTAACTCTCATTTATTCCGTTATTTGTAAGGCTCATATCTGCTCCGGTATAAAAATACCTTTCTGTAGATATCTTAACATCAGAAAAGAAAATCTGGAATTCATTGGTAAAGTAGGGTTTCAGATTCGGATTACCAACCAGAATATTCATCGGATCCAGATTGTCAACCAATGGTTGTATCTGATAAATGCCCGGCTGACCGGTACTGCCTGTATAACCGAATGTAAGATTCCTGTATGGCGAAAAACGATATGTAAAATCTAATCTGGGATAGAAGTTGAGATAGCTTCTGTTTCCCGAAGTATCTGCGTAGTGATCGGTTTGTTTCAGATTGGTAGATGATATATTCGCGCCGGTTGATACGTTTGCTTTTCCTTTGGTATAGCGGTATTGCATTCCTCCTTTGTGGACATTGTAAATGAATTCGAAGTTATTGCTAAGACTGTAATCGGGCACATTGTGCATGCCCCCTATACTTAGATTATACGTCTGCCTATCGGCCTCAGCGACGCTATTAGTGAAAGTGTAATCAAACATCAGGAGGCTGGTTTGACTGAGTGGATGTGTATAAGTAGCCCCTAAGGTCAGATTGCTTCCTTTCAGATCAATGGTTTTGCGCTGATCAACCGTATCTTTCAATTTTAGATTGCCCGTAACCGGATCAAAATAATTGCTTTTACTGTTTAATCTTGTTTCACGCTCAGCACCACTGAAGCTTTGTGAAACATTCACAGAAAAACTCTGGCCATTCTTCTTTAATTTTCTTCTGTATAGCGCAGCCAGCAAGCCCGTTTTGTAATCATTATGGGAGATGGTTTTGCGGAGGTTGTTATTAATTATCCGATTCTGATCGGTGAGATTCTGCATCTGGTACTCATTTTCTATATCATCCGTACCCATGTCGGCATTAACGTCTATCCTGAGTGTTGAAAAAGAATCTGTTTTCAGGTTCAGGGTTCCTTTGGCTGTGTTTCTCCACCGGTCTGAGTATGAGTTTACTTTTGAATCATTGTAATACACCCCGTTCTCAATAATATTTTGTGAGAGACTGCTGCTGTTAAACCTCACTTTGAGATTATTGAGCAGATAATTACCGTTCAGTGCCACCTTCTCTTCGTTCCATTTATTACTGTAGTGAATACCCGCCTTGATACTTTCGGGCAATCCGCCGCCCCGGTAATCGCCTGCACCCATTTCTTCCTTCGATGAGGAAATCATCAAACCTCCGGTCTCTTCGCTTGTTGAACAGACCCGGCGCTGAATCCATAGGCTTTAGCATCAATGGCCCCGAATCCGGTTTCCTGGGTGGAACTGGTAATCGCAAAGGCAGACAGTTTTCTTTTTGCCTTGAAAGCATTGATCATAGCCTGAAAATTGTAATACTTGTCGAGCCCGCCGGCAGATAATTTTCCAAAGTACCCTCTTTTGGCATTTTCTTTCAATTCCAGATTGATGGTTCTGTTTCGCTGCCCGTCATCCACACCCGTCAGTTCTGCCATCTCACTTTTTTTATCAAAAACCTGAACTTTCTGCACCGCATCTGCTCTCAGATTCCGTGTCGCAATGGTGGGGTCATCACTAAAAAATTCATCCCCATCTACCAAAATTCTTTGCACTGATTGTCCCTGTGCAGTGATACGACCTGAATTGTCAACCTGTATGCCGGGCAGTTCTTTCAATAAATCTTCAACCGTAGCGTTTGGCCTTACCCTAAAACTATCGGCCAGGTATTCGGTGGTATCTCCTTTTATACGTATGGCCTGCTGGGTTACGATTATTTCTTTCAGTAACCTGGCTCTGGATATCAAAGGGATGGTTTGTAAATCTATCGTCAACGCCTCCGGATTTTGGATCCTGATTATATAATCCACATAATCCGGGCTGCTTATCAATAAGATATAATGGCCGGATGGTACAGATTTTTTAAACTTTCCTTCGGCATCTGTTCTGACAAATGTGACCAGGGATGAGTCTGATTCTTTTAAAAAACTAACAACAACATGCTGCAATTTATGAGCAACTGCGGTGTCCTCTACAGTTCCCTTAATGGTGAGGCTTTGGGCCGATAATAGAACGGGATATATTAATCCCGCAAGTATCACTAATACTCTCATAAATCATTATTCTTGATCCAAAACCCAGGAATATTTGAAATGAAAAAGTTGTTTTTCATGATTGGGGGAAACCATTTTTTCTCATATGCTAACCTGGTATTACCCACGAGCCGTTGGGGGCCAAACAGTCTGGTCTTGTGCGAATAAAAATAACAATTTATTTGAAATTGCCATACTCTTTTTCGTCTTTTTATTACCTTTTTTCCACCCCCTCATTCATTTGTCTGATAATCAATTAAATAATATTGCTCATATCTTGGCCGATAATCAGAAAAAGCAGAAAATAAATAAGATATTTTGCAACGGAAGGTCAAAAAAGAGCTCAGTAAGCGGTGACATCGAACATTTTTTCTGGAGAAAAACAAATCTAGAAAGCTCAAGTACAACTTCCGCAAAAAAAAAGCCGGCAAAGCGATATACTTTGCCGGCTTTTGCTTCTCTTAATGAATTATGCGTATGCCTCGGTCGGTTCACATGTGCAAACCAAATTTCTGTCGCCATAGGTATTGTTAACCCTTCTCACCGATGGCCAGAATTTATTTTCTCTGATCC
>JBIQMB010000443.1:0-3617 GCA_044463745.1 Chitinophagaceae bacterium
GCATCTAAGCGTGAAACCTTCCACAAGATGAGTTTTCTTTTAAGGGTCGTCAGAGACTATGACGTTGATAGGCTACAGGTGTAAAGACAGTGATGTCAAAGCCGAGTAGTACTAATTGCCCGTAAGCTTTAATTTTTTTTATTAGGTATTACAACTTCCCTCTATGTTAATATTATTGATAGTGAGCCGGTAGGTTCGGAATATTAAGGTTCAACACCCTTAATTTTCTAAACCCTCTGAACTTATCTAAACTCTTTATGGTGGTTATACCACGGGGGTTCACCTCTTCCCATACCGAACAGAGAAGTTAAGACCCGTTGGGCCAATGGTACTACAACACAATGTGGGAGAGTAGGTCGCTGCCATGATTATTTAAACCCTTCTGATTGATTTCAGGAGGGTTTTTTGTTTTGGGTAAGTCTTCCTGTGCGCTTCGCTTACAGACTTCGTCGGTTTGCTCTTTGGCTGCCATGGTTTTTCTTCAACCCGACATCGTCCGATAGGACATGTTGGCGTTTAAGAAAATTATGTTTATTGAGCAATTCGAAATAATTAGATATACAGTTAACTTTCTCTATTAATACGTTGTTCACTCAATTATTCCGGTCTTTTAGGCTTAAACAGAAGTTGATTCTGAACTATTTTGACCGTGTATATTCATTTTATCGCCTTCCTTACATTTGGTAAATTATTAAAGTTTGGTCATCCCATCCTGGTGGCATATGATTCACTTTGGTAAAAAACATATCACGGAATATATATCTTGGGTAGCCCGAAAAGTTTTTTAGGCAGGCACTTGTTTTGCACTTTTGGTAACATCTTATTTGTTAATTCAAACGTTGGGAACCCGGTAGGACAAGCACATTATAGGTTGGTTAAAACGGCACACAAGGATACAATAATCACAAGTAATTTTCTATAAAAACCAAGCGATGGCAAATGTGATCTTCAGCAAGATTGTATTCTTATTATACTGGTTCTCAATATGTTATTCCTGCTTATCTGTAAACTGTACGGTTTATCAACTCACTTACCCATTCAAACAGACCGGATACACAATGGCGATTTTATTTCACAGGAAAAATGCTTATTTCGTCATATGAAAACGCAAAATGCTCCATCGTGAACATTTATTAAAATCACCTTGGAAGGATACGCCCGAAAATGAAAACGTGCTGAAAATTCTGTTCGAAGAATCTTGTGGTCACTTACGATACTTTCTTCATTTCATTATTCACTTGATGCGAACCGCCAAATTCGCATTACCCTACAGATGCCGGTGAATCGAAGGGCTTTTAGCAACATTCCCAAGGTGATACCTGAAAATTTATTTTTTTAATTTTTAATATAACCGAACAGTATGAAAACAAAAACAATTTCTTCCATGACACTTCTTTTATTATCAACTTTCCTGCTTTCGTTCGCTTCCTGCAAGAAGGATAAGAATGAAAATCCGGAAGCGACAAAGGGCACAGCAACTGCAGTTTTAAAAACAGATGATGCCACCATTAATTTTTCAAGTGTTAAGGATAGTTCTGTAGCGTTTCTTGAATTTATTGAAGATGCAAACCAGCATCACCTTCGCATCGTAATAAAAGATGATAAAACAAACGCCTTAATCGAAATGATGATCACACCGGTTAAGGATGCTCCTCAAACGCTTTCGATCGCCCAGGGATTTACAGCCGATGGATGGGCAGCTACATCGGTTTTTCTTAACGGCAGAAACTCTTCGGAGGCTGAAACATATGGGACCATTTGGGTAAGCCATGATGGAAATGTGACGAACAGCGAAGGAAGTTTGACGATATCTTCCATTTCGGAAAACAATATCAAAGGATCCTTTAATGGAACGCTATATAGTTACAATCCGGATACAAAGGTTGCAAAAAAGTTGACCGTTACGCAAGGGCAGTTTGATATGCCCCTTGTACGGAGGAACTTTGTGTTATAAAGAGATAATTTTACCTGAATAGGGAAAAATATTAAAACCTGAATTCATTACGTAATTCAGGTTTTTTTCAACATGAAGAGCTGGAAAAACCCGATGATCTTTATAAAATCACCGGGCTCTGCTCAAAGATTAATTTCAGAAATAAAATTACTTACTTATCAAAATTTATCCGGCCTCTTCAATTGTACTTCCTGAATTGCAAAATCATCATGATCCTGGCCACTCAATAGCTTATCCAGGTGCGAATAAATGACAAATACGCGGTTGCCATCGCTTGTAAGTGAGGTCGGAAACGTTTGACCCGCATCAAAGGCGGTGCTTACTTTGCCACTTTTCCATGCATTATCTGTAATAAATGAAAATACCTTTTCGCCGCTTACCACTACCAACTGATTGCCGCTGCTGCTCAGTAATAAGCCGTCGGGTTGGTCTAAGGTTGCATCCAATTGTATTTTTGTGTAGCCGGATGGATTGTTTAACGGAATCTTCAGGATCTGATTAGAGGCGGTATGTGCTACCAGCAGGAAACCTCTTTTGTCGTACTGTATTCCGTTGAAACCAAAATTGTCGGGAGATGTGGCGAAGGCATCGTTTTGATAGAAAACCGAACCCTTTCCATCTTTTGTAATTTTGAAAATAACCGGAGCAGCACTGCTGGTTGCATAGGCATTGCCATCGGGGTCAAGCACTTCGTCGTTCATAAATAATTCCTGGCCCGGAACGAGGCTCCTCAGGTCGGTAAAGAAAGATTTACTGCCATCTTTTAATGACCAGGCGCCAATGCCGGTGGCGACGTTGCATATCCAAACCCTGGCATTTGCTTTGTCTATTTTGATACCGGTAGTACTTGTAAGTTCAGGGTCTGTTACGGCGGGCGTGTACCTCGCGTCAGCAGTAACCGAGCCCACGGCTCCATTGGCGGCAGAACTTACGATAAAGCATTTGTTGAATGGTTCATAAGCAAATCCTTCCGGAAAGAGATTGTGGCTAACGAAATTAAGCTGGTACGGCTTCACTACAGGAGAGGATTGCTTTGCGCAGCTCATAACCAGAACCACCGGTAGAATGAGCAGGAGTTTCCATTGCTTTTTCATGATGTTTTAAATTTTGAATGAATGAATCAGGTTTTAATTTGACATTCAAAATTGCACCAGGCTGCCACTAAAGTCAATACATCATTTAATGTATTTTTTCGTACCATTTTTGTGGTAGATTTATCATGAAAATGTATTCGACAGGATGGGAATAAGTTCCGGCAATCTTTCCTTTAAAACATTTTGCAGGAATAAGAATTTCGGCCCAGAACCAGGCTGTGTGAAACTAAAGTAACTTATTTTCCGCTGCATATTTAACCAAAGCTGCTGTGTTTTTCAAATGTAGTTTTGCCAGAATATTTTTTCGGTGCGTGTGAACCGTTGCAACACTTAAAAACAACTTTTCGGCTATCTCCCTGTTGGTCATCCCTTCTGCTATATACCGCACGATTTCCATCTCCCGCGGGGTTAAATGTTTTTCATTTTCAGTGATATCGCTATTGGTTAGGTAGGCAATGAGATTGTCTGATATTTCACTGCTGATATATCTTTCTCCTTCCATTACTTTACGAACAGCCAGCAGTAATTCTGATTTTCCGGTGTCTTTATGAATGAACCCGGAAGCACCG
>JBIQMB010000444.1:0-3617 GCA_044463745.1 Chitinophagaceae bacterium
TGTGCTGCCATTCGTATTGGGAATTTTTCCCCAACAATAGATATACCACCCGAAATACTAATATCTTCTCTCTCCCCACAATATTTTCTAAATTCTGATCTTATTTTTTCAGCGAACAAAATAATCTTATCCCATCGCCCGACAGCAAAAACATCATCACCACCGGAATAAATAATATTTACAGAATCTCTAAATTCTGAGCTATTTCTTAAAGTATTTAAATAACCCGAAAAGAACCAATCTAATTGAGCTGACAAAGTACTATATGCAGCGAAACTTCTTAAGTTTTCAGGTAATCCTTCTTTGAATATTTTTCCAAGATTATCCACATCCATTCTCAATACACCGAGGTAGGTGTTACTAATTTTTCCTTGGCTATTTATTACTTCGCATAACTCCTCAAAAGTTTTATTACCACCTGCTTTTTGCGCTTGTTGATTACCGCCATAAAACTGAAATCCATAAGTACATTTATTCCCTTTAAGAGAAGTAATTAAACCAAAATCTGTATTGTTGACTCTTCTTACTCGGGAAACATCTACGGAAGTAATATTTCTGAACTCTGCTTTTTCACGAGTCAATTCTTCCTGATCAAATAAATAATGATGAATACCCGTTCCCTGAATTTCTATATGTTTAGCCTTGTTAGTTTTTGTTCTGTTTTGTAAATAGGTATTTCCTTTAGTATCAGCTTCCAAATAAGTGATAATATAATCAACATCTTTTAAGACTTCACCTAATTCTTTTTGTTCTTTAACCGCTTTAGTAACTAGTAAGTCGCTTTTATTATCAATATTCACTAAGTCAATTCCTTTTTTCCCTTCTACTCCGGTAACTGCACATAAGTCATAATTTTTACCCCAATTTCCAAAGGGAGTAAGACTAATATTATTATCCTCTAAAAGGTTCTTATATTTCCGGTATTTATTTGTTGCTGTGGTATCAATTACTTGTTCCCACAATTCTGCTATAGTTGTATCGTTCCTAATTTTCCCTGAATTATCCTTTAGAATAATTCCGCCTTTTCTATTGCTATCAACTCTAAATTCAACAAATCCGCTGTTGACGTACAAAGCTTCTTTATGTTCATTCCAAAGGATTTTTTCTAATTTTTGTTGAACCTCAATCAAAGCATTTTTACACTTTAATGTATTAGGCAGTAAAACAAACATTTTTCCACCGCTACTGTAAATTACTTGACCGGCAAAGGCTTTGATGTCTGGATGGTCTAAAACCATTTGCTTCACAGTTTCCATCAATAATTGCAAATAAAAAGAACGACCTTTTAAACTTACGGAAGCCTTAGTACTGGAAACGTTATATATGAATTTTTGAATCCCAGATATATCCCAGCAACTTAGAATTAATGGTAGGATTTCAGATCCGGTTTTTATGTCAGTCAAAGAAGTCTTTGTTTCTTCTTTAAAGTCATAAAGAGCAATAGCAATGGCTGCTGTTGTTTTTAAATGTTCATACAAACTGATATGTGCTAAATCGTTTGTGCTAGCAGGAATAGCCCAAGTGTATTTTTTTAAAAGATTCAACATACTTTCCGAAAAACCTTTAACTGAATCGGTGGGTAGATTTCTTAACTGCTCAGTAAATTCCTTCCATAGTTTTTGATACGGTTGAGATGCTTCTTCGTTAGTTTGCTTGCTAAAATCTGTATCTATTTTTTCAAATGGTAATCCTTTTTCACTAATATCTAAAGGTGTTAATGGAAATTTCGATTCCCCATTTCCATTATTAATAAGAGAAAGTAGATTTCTTAGTTGTACTTTCTTGTATTTGAATTTGCCATAATTTTCGCCTTCTTCTTTTTCCATGTTTGATTCGGTTCTTTCCATTCCACTGCTCCACCAATCAGCCAACTGAATCAGTTGTTGTAACTCGGAATCTCCATAAGGTTTGTGATGATAAATAGCCAGATTTACTAAATTATCGTGGTCTGTATCTTCTGATAACTTTGTCTTGAAAACATATTCACCTTTTTCTTTTATCGCACCCATCAAACCTTCATTATCATAAAAGAATTTGTAAGTCCACCAAGCATGATGATAGCCAAATCTTCCATCCCTTTCCGCGCAAATCAGGCTTTTCATTTTCTCTAGATGGGCATCCGTATAATCTTTCAGGAGATTAGCATCTGCACGCTGATAGAATTTTCCTATATCGTGGAGCAATCCAGCTAAAAATATTTCTTCTCTTTTATAATTCATTCTTCTTTAGTTTAGTCATTATTTCTTTTCACCCTCACCACTCCAAACCCATGGCTCGCACTCTTGCCCAATCCCAAATAATTAGGCAGGAACACATTGACGGTAAACGCCACATCAAAAGCCATGAGGGGGACGCCTTTGTATCTAATCATTTTTTCGCCTTTGATTTTTTCTATCTGAACCTTTACCGGTTTTTCTATATGCCAGCCCACACCTTTTCCAAAAGAGAGGATATTACCGGTGAGCAACTTTTCCAGAAACTGAATTTTATCAGCCAGTCCGGAAATTGATTGATACTTTTTGTAGTTCTCTGCATTCAGCGCCAGCCAGTCGTAAATGGTGTAGTGAAAATTTTTATCCCAAACATTGAGGGTTACGTTATTCAGTTCAAGTTTATCTATTTTTAATTCTACTTTTTTATCCTGCAATTGAATGTCCCAGTTTCGAAGTCCGAAGAATTCATGTATTTCATCTACCCCCGGACCAATACAAAAAAGAGCCGCTTTTTTGTTCGCTACTTTATACTGAATAAAAGGGTAATTGTAAATCAATTTATCATTATCGTGGTTATGGAAAATCTTGTTATCAAGCCCTACGCGAGATATGATAGCTCCCCTGAAAGAAGATATCATACTCTTTAAAATTGGGGTTTCAAAAACTACGAGCAGCGTTCTTAACTTGTGCATTATCTCATGAAACAATTATCGTGCGCTCAAATTAAAAATATTTCTTCATTTAACCCGTTTGTTTTATTAAGATTTATCCACAGAGTTGCATGTATTGAATGATGATTCCCCAGAGAAGGCTGTTTAAATGCTAAGCCGGTCTTTCCTCGCAATTAAAGACGATAACTTTATGAATTCTTCCGCCCCTGACCAGTATTCCTCAAAACACTCCCAATCAATTAGAGCTTATCACCGGGTTTGTTTATAAAGGCGCTGAACCGTAAAAGCTCCTCGGGTTTACCCTGCTACACAAAGTGAGTACGCCACTAACGCAAGAATGAATACAATCGGAAATTTGCTCATCCTTTCTGCTCTCCTGGATGTTAAAACTGCGCATCGCGGAGTAATGATCAACAGGTATTTCTAATCCTGTAGATAGAAAAATTTAGTCGGATTTCAAACCTACTCTCACGCTTCTTAGACGCAGTGAGGGTGTATTACGGTCTCCCGACCCAGTTCGTTTCAGAAAAACACTGCATGCCAGTGCTTACCTCTAAAGCAGAACCACAAAAGATAAAAATGTGCAATGACTTTTGGAAAGTTTCGGCTGGTACTTGCTAACGGATTAAGACGAATCAGACTTCCCAAAAGTTTCGAAAAGAGCCTGGGGTTTTCCTTATCCGGTTACGAACGAGGATTTCAAATGCTAGGTCTCCAGCCGTTTTCTGTCCTG
>JBIQMB010000445.1:0-3601 GCA_044463745.1 Chitinophagaceae bacterium
GTGAATAATAACCTGCTGCCTTTTCTAATTCAAGTTTCTGCTCTGCATTGAGTAAGTGATAATCCCTTAAATCAGGTGTTGTAAAGGTCATATCAGTACTATACAGAATGTTAATTGTACCCGAAATAGGTGCATTTAGTTCTATTACCACTACACCATTTGATGCTCTTGAACCATAAATAGCAGTTGAAGCAGCATCCTTTAATATGGTAACTGATGAAACCATAGTTGGGTCTAGGTCGAAAACCTTTTCTGCGGTTACTTCAAACCCATCCAATATGAAGATTGGATTATTTGGATTCCCCTTATATGTTTCTTCGAGATTCGGTAAGCTGGATTCTCCCCTTACAACAAAATCAGGAACAACGTTAGGATTAGAGCCTGCAGATATGTTTTCAACCATTTTAAAAGATGGTTCAAGAATTGCTAAAGCTGAAAGTAGATTTACAGGATTCACTTGCCTGAGATCTTCACCAGTAAATGAAGAAGAAGCGCCCGTAAAGCTTTCTTTATCACGATTAAAATAACCCGTATATATGAGAACCTCTCTGTCACTCTTGATATCTGTCGCTAACCTAATAACCAAAAACCTTTCATTTGTGCTTTTGACTTCCTGCGCTCTATACCCAACACTGCTAATTATTAATATTACATTATCATCTATCCCAGATAAGCTAAATTCCCCTTGTTCATTTGTGGAAGTTCCTATTTTGGTGCCCTTTACAATAACTGTAGCACCAATAATTGGCTTATTATCTTCACCTATCACTTTACCTTTAATTTCGGCAAGTGGTATATCTTCAACTGTGGATTTCTGTAAGCCTGTTGGTCTCGTCCTAACTACTATATTTTTTTCCACAATGTTATAAGTAAGCGGCTGGCTGCTAAAAAGGATTTTTAACGCTTCTTCAAACGGCATGTTCTTAACAAACAGGTTTACCGGGCGTGTGTTTTTCAACAGCTCCACTTTATAGTAAAAGTGATAATCAGTCTGCTGCTCTATCAGCCTAAACACTTTTTCAAGAGGTGTAGATTTTACAGAAATGGTGATGTCCTGAGCGAAAATATCGGCTCGGCCTTGCAAACAAAACAGAAGAATAAAAACAATAGTTAGCTTCATAATGAGAAAGATTTTTATCACCAATGCCTTCGGGCAAAATGATAGCATTATTTGCTTTATTTTCATAAATTTGTTACGTTTAAAGGTTATTTTACAGTAATAGAGAATGATTGTATCCATTAACCTTTTTCTACCGGAATGCTGCGCCAACAGATTCCGGTTTTTTCAGGCTTAATCTTCAACTATTATAGTTTTGTTTTTTAATGTTAGTTTAATTCCGCTATATTCAACTATCTTTAAAATCTCTTTTAAGTCTAAATATCTTGATGGTTTTCCAACATAGTGGCCAACTGGAGGGGGCCCGTCGTAAGTTACTCTTACATCGTACCACCTGGATATTTGCCTCATAATTTGCTGAATAGTTAAATTTTCAAATTGGAAATATCCATTTTTCCAGGCAATTGAATTATTGACATCAGTATTTGATATATCTAACTCTGTATTACTGCCGTTCAATAAGGTTGCTTGTTGGCCTGGTTTTAGTATTTTATGTTCACTCCCATAAACAACTTCAATTAAACCAGTAAGAAGTGAGGCCACAGTTCGCCCTTCCTCTTTATACGCATTCACATTAAAATGCGTTCCCAAAACTTTTACATTCATCTCTCCTGCCTTTACAAAAAACGGTTTGGAAACATTATGTGCCACCTCAAAATATCCTTCTCCCGTTAATTCAACCTTTCTTTCTTTTCCTACAAAAACAGCTGGATACCTTAAAGAGCTTTGTGCATTCAGCCAAACCTTGGTACCATCAGACAAAATCAATTGATACTGTCCTCCACGTGGGGTTGAAATGGTATTGTACTGTACTTCTGTTGTTGCTATATTGCCTGCCGTTTGATAGCTTAATTCTCCATCGTTCAATTTTATCACAGTTACATTTCCCTGTTTGGATATGGCTCCGGTATTGACGGAATCTAATACAATCGTACTACCATCGGCAAGGGTTAAGATCGCTTTATTGCCTCCCGGCACGATTTCAGTATCTTCTGCTGAAACCATATCCTGTTTGTTAGCTATTTCTTTATTCTGAGTCCAAAACCAGACCCCGCCGATCAAAACAAATAGAGCTACGGCCGCGGCTACCAATGCAGGCCTTCTGTTCATTTTTACCACTTTGGTCTGTGGAGATACAGTTGCTTTAATATTCTCATAGAGCTCACTCACAAAAAGCTTTTTTTCGTCAGGCGATTTGCCCTTCCACACGTCTTCTTCCGTGTTCATCTGGTTTAACCACCTTTCAACCGCCGCATCCTCAGTAGGTGTGGTTTTACCGGCCAAATACCGGTCAATCAAGTCTATTTTATCGTTTTGATTCATGTAACTATTATTAAGTCGTTTAATAAAAGGATTGGTACTATGTCAGAAAAAAAAATTATAAAAGAAATAAAAGAATAGCAAGTGGCCCCAAGCTTTCACGCAGAAATGCAAGTGCAGTTGATAGTTGATTTTTGACCGTTTGTTCTGTTACATCCAGTTCAGCAGCAATTTCTTTAGTGGTTAAATTTTCGAACCGGCTCAATTTAAAAACCTGCTGTACCCTTGGTGATAATTTATTTACGGCTGCATCTAATTGCTGCCGCAAATCTTTAGCATCCAGGTTTTCAATCGCTGAAGGCAAGGCCGCGTCCAGTTGCTTTAGCCGGTCCCGGTATTTTTGCCGTGTAATGTTTTTGCGTATGTGATCTATGGTCCGGTATTTAACAGCACTGAACAAAAATGCTCTTACGGATATTTTGATAGATATGTTATTTCTCTCGTTCCAGAAGTGTACAAACAGGTCGTGAATGATATCCCTGGCTTCTTCCAAAGAATCAAGTCTCCCGGCGGCATAACCGATAAGCTCTTCCGCATATTTGAAATATAAGAACTCAAAAGCATTATCATTCTCCTGCTGAATCAGAAGCAACAACTCTTGGTCAGTATAGTTTTCCGGTGTCAATTGTACAATTTTCTTCTTCGTTGTAAAATTAATACAATTGGGGTATATGCTTCGGTTGGGTATTTCCAAAACTTTCGCAAAGAAAAAAATCCTTGTGTTAATGAATCTGATTTTTATGATGACAAGGAATTGTTTATACTTCTCGCCAGATCAGAATGTGACATGATTATTCTGATTAATCATAATTAAATGGAGTGTAAAGTATAAACCTCCTGAAATGCCCCACTTCTATCCAACTTCTCCAAAAATATTTTTTATGATTCCCGGTTGCAAACCGGCAGTTTTAATGGATTCAAGTGGCTCAACATAGTTGGAACACCTGAACCAGTGATCAGATCAAGGATCTCGCAGAGTTGATTCTTCTTGTACCTTCGTGTCTTCGGGTCTTTGTGGCAGATTTTTTTAAGCGCAGAGAAGAAAAGACCGCAATGATTTCGCAGAGCTGATTCTACGTGCACCTTCGTGTCTTTGGGTCTTTGCGGCAAGACATAAGCTCACAAACTGTTTATACTTCTCGCCGGATCAAAATGTGACATGAT
>JBIQMB010000446.1:0-3601 GCA_044463745.1 Chitinophagaceae bacterium
TAAGAATCTATGGCCCATACCTTGATATTGGGATTTTTTTCTTTAAGGTATTTACCCGTACCTACAATAGTACCGCCTGTGCCCGTGGCTACTACCAAATGGGTTACCTTACCTTCTGTTTGCTCCCAGATTTCCGGCCCGGTTTGTTCATAATGCGCCAATCTGTTGGCCAGGTTATCATATTGGTTTACATACCATGAATTGGGTATTTCGGTTGACAAACGCTTTGAAACTGAATAATAAGAGCGCGGATCTTCGGGCTCTACGTTCGTCGGGCATACGATCACCTCGGCACCCAATGCCCGGAGTATATCTGCCTTTTCTTTTGATTGTTTATCAGTTGTGGTGAATATACACTTGTACCCTTTTACAATGGCTGCCATAGCCAGACCCATGCCGGTATTGCCCGAGGTGCCTTCAATAATAGTGCCTCCCGGTTTAATTTTACCTTCCGCCTCGGCTACTTCCAGCATTTTTACCGCCATCCTGTCTTTGATAGAGTTTCCGGGATTAAAATATTCCACCTTGGCTAATACAGTACAGGGCAAATGACGGGTAATACTATTTATCTTTATCAGCGGAGTGTTTCCAATGGTTTCGAGAATGTTATTCTTCCACATAAATTATTCTTTGTGGCAAATATAAGAATATGAATTATGAGTTATGAATTATGAATGATGAATGATGAGTGATACATACATAAGTTATGTACGATCTCTCGTATTTGAAGCAGGTATAATCCGTGATACAGAAGCGATTACTAATCTGTCGTTGTCACGCAAGAAATGATGAATGATTTATCTGAAATTCCGGGCACGGATGGCCTCCATACTTTTGGTAAACATTGAATCGGATGGATTCTTGATTTCAAAAAAACCTTCGGTACCAAAGAGCACGCGGGCAGTAAGCATCCTGATCTGGTTTTCCAATTGCTCTTTCTGATTTGCGTTTTTCAAATTCACAAAAACAGAATCCTTCACAGCAAATTCATTAAATTCTTTTAAAATCGTATCGTTAACGATGAACTTTTCTTTGAAATCCCAGATCGTGTTTATACCGGTAAACCGCGATTGATTTTTCAAAAAATTATCATTGACAAACCTGTTCAATGCTCCGCTCATCAACGCTTTCATGATTGGCTTTTCAAAATTGGCTGTGTCAACGGATATAAAAATATCTGGTGTAATACCACCGCCGGAATAAAGAATTCTGCCTGATGAGGTGCGGAACTCCTTCTGCCCGTCGTGACGGATAGAATCTGCTGACTCCATTTCACCATGCTTAAACCGATCGATGATATCATGATAATAAGCCTCACTTCCATTTTGATACGACCGTTGAATGGTACGACCCAGTGGTGTGAAATAGCGTGCCACCGTTAATCTTAAACCTGATCGATCGCTGAGTTCATATTGCTCCTGTACCAGGCCTTTCCCGAACGTTCTGCGCCCTATAATTTCAGCCCTGTCCCAATCCTGCAATGCACCGGCCAATACCTCACTGGCTGAGGCCGTTCCTTCATTCACAATCACCACGAGCCTGCCTTTTTCAAACACGCCTTCTTTATCGCATCTGTACTCCCTCTTGGGCGAATGAACACCTTCCGTGTAAGTGATTAATTTATTTCCATCCAAAAATTCATCGGCTATGTAGATTGCTTCGGTGAGCACACCTCCTCCATTGTCTCTTAAATCCAGGATAAGCGCTTTCATCCCCCTGGCGTTAAGCGTATCCATGGCCTTCATGAATTCCTTGTATGTGTTTTCTGAAAATTTATTTATCCGGATAAATCCTGTGGTATCATCTGCCATGTAAAAAGCGTCGATACTGGTAATCTTTACCGGCCCGCGTTTTACTTCCAGATCCACAATTTTTGACCCACGCATCAATCTCAATTTCACAGGTGTGCCTTTCTTACCTCGCGTAAGTTCCCTCATGGTTTCGCTGCTGGAGTGATTGCCTGCTATCAGACTGTCGTTGATTTTAATAATCTTATCGCCCGGCCTTAGACCTGCGCTGGCAGCGGGCCCACCTTCGAGAATTCGTAAAACGGTTGATGTGTCTTTGATAATAACAAACTCAATTCCGATACCGAAAAAGACACCTTCCAATTCTTCATTTACCTCTACCAACTTGCGTGCAGGTAAATAAACAGAATGAGGATCGAGGCCGCTGAGAATCGTCATAATAGCCGCATTGCCCAACGAATCTACATTTACACTATCCACATATTTGCGAGAAATTAAATCGAGAACTTCCTGTACCGGTTTGGGCTTTTCTACAAAAAACATATTTTTGGCTGGCATATTACCTCTGAGGCGATAACCAACAAACATACCGGCAACGATGCAAAGACTGAGGAGAAGAGGTAGCCAAACCTGAACTTTTTTTTTGTAGGCCATGAAAGGTTTTCTATTTTTAATTTTTTAACCGCTGCAAATCTCTACAATTAACCTGAATTAAAATGTCAAAAATTAAATTAATCGCGGATAGCGGATCTACCAAGACGGAATGGTGCCTTATTTCAAACAACAGAACAAGAAATTTTTATACCCAGGGATTGAGTCCGTATTTTCTTAGTCCGACTCAGATAGAATCCGTGCTTAAAATCGGTGTGTTGCAAAATATAAAAAAGTCGAATGTAGAAGAGATCTACTTTTACGGAACCGGCTGCAAGAGCAATGAGAATAAAAAAATGTTCAGGAAAGTTTTTAAACTGGTTTTCCCGGATGCAGATATAAACGTAAATGATGACCTGACCGGCGCAGCGAGAAGTTTGTGTGGGGATAATAAAGGAATTGCCTGTATTCTGGGTACAGGATCCAACTCTTGTTATTTTAATGGTAAGAAAATAATGAAAAACAGCCCCGGGCTGGGTTATGTATTGGGCGACGAGGGGAGTGGAGCTTTTCTAGGGAAGACGCTTATACAGCATTTCCTTTACGATCTGATGGATGCAGATCTTCGTTCAAAATTTGATGCCAGGTTTCAAACCAATGCTGCAGAAATACTGGATGCCGTTTATAAGAAACCCATGCCAAACAGGTACCTCGCTTCCTTTACGGTTTTTTTGGCTGAGAATCGCGGACATTATATGGTTGAGAATATTCTGGAAGATAGCTTGAATATGTTTTTCTATACACACCTGATCAGATATAAAGAGAGCTCACTCTATCCGATCCATTTTACAGGCGGTGTAGCCCATGGCTTCAGGGATGTAATTACGTCCTTGTGTCATGCCTATGGTTTTACACCCGGCAATATTTTAAAAGCTCCAATGGAGGGGCTGATAAAGTATCATCGGTAGCATGGTATATTTATTTTTAACAATTATCAAAGTCGGTCTGAAAACTAAGTCCTAAATTTGTGGTATGGCAATTTTAAAATTCCGGGTTTACTGGGAGGAAGATGACAGCGTTTACAGAGATGTAGCGATCAGACATACACAGTCTTTTGCAGACCTGCATAATATTATTTTAGAGGCATTTGAATTTGATAAAAAACATCAGGCCACTTTTTATCGCAGCAATGATCACTGGCAAAGGGGCAGGCAGATTGTACTTGAAAAGTATGATATGCCTTATAAGGCCGAACCGCTTAT
>JBIQMB010000447.1:0-3596 GCA_044463745.1 Chitinophagaceae bacterium
ATGACCAGAAAACTCTCCTGTTTCAGGAAATATCTGAGCGATATATGGCGCATATTTCAGCATAAAATCTCTACCCTCTTCCATTTCATGCCTGCCAAGTGGCAGATAAAAAGAATCACTCATGCTTTTCTTTCCCGGATTAAGCCAGAAATAAGGCTTTGCGTTAACCACCCGTTCCAACTCCGGATGTTTTTTAATCCATTCATCAATATTGTGGAATGCAGCCATAGTCCTCTTTTTTTAAATTAGATAAATCACTTATCAAACAATGCTTAAAGATATTGGAAATTTAATTTCTTCGAAAATAGGCAGGTACAATCATATAAAATTTTCCTTTAAAGGTAAATACTGATTTCTATACTCATCGACACAGTATCGATTTTAATCAGATCGCCAATCTTAAAGGATACAGTCCCATTAAGTCGGTTCAACATGTTTTGACAAAACCGCTTTTCCAAAAAACAGGGAAGATTGCCTGTTAAAATCAGTAGGTGAGTCGGTTGTACAAAAATAATGTTGTGCATTTTTTGAGCATCGGGCATCTATTTCAGGATGTCTTTGCAGATAGTTGGCAAGGCTGGATGCAACAATAGCACCTTGAGAAAGAATGGTGATGCGGGATGGCAAAATCTTTTGAATCTGATCTAAAATAAGCGGGTAATGCGTGCATCCAAGAAGTATGGTATCTATTTCTTCATTCTGATTCAGGAGAGAACGGATATCTTCTTTAAAAAAATACTCAGCACCGGCAGTTTGCATAAAATTGTTCTCAATAATTGGAACCCATAGAGGACAGGCTTGTTGGTAAACCCGGAGTTCAGGAGACGACTTTTCTATTTCCAACTTATATGAATCGGATAAAACAGTACCTCTGGTGGCCAAAATACCCACCTTGCCTGTAGTCGTGTACTTACCGATCACTTCTGCCGTAGGCCTGATAACGCCCAACACACGAAGTTCTTTGTTCCATTCAGGAATATCCTGTTGCTGAATAGTGCGGAGGGCTTTGGCGGAGGCAGTGTTACAGGCCAGGATAACCAGCGGGCAACCCTGATCAACCATCCATCTGACGCACTGCCGAGTATATTGATAAACCGTTTCAAAAGATCGGCTTCCGTATGGCGTTCGCGCATTATCACCCAAGTACAAGAAATCATACCGAGGAAGTAGCGTTACAAACTCTTTCAAAATAGTCAGGCCACCATAACCGGAATCAAATACACCAATAGGAGTCATTATTTTTCAACCAAAGGTAGTATGGTTTTATATTAATGCGCATTATCCATGCAGCCCGTTCTCATCTCGTAATCCATATTTAAAAGGTGAGTGGAGGGAGATGTCAACTTTATGTTGATCAGTCCGGCAGAAGTCATATTGGACGGATAAAAAAAAGCCCCAACAGAATGAGGCTTTAAAAAAAAGTATTTGGTCGGCTTATTTACCCGCCGGTTTATTTCCGTTTGCAGGCGCAGGAGTCTTCAGACCAAGTTTCTTAATTACCAAAGGTCCTATGTCATCTTTTTCAGGAACCACTACCAAAGCTTCTCTGGCAAAAATATAGGTGTAACCGTTTTCTTTTGCAACTGCATCGATGGCTTCCTGCAGCTTCTTCTGAATAGGCATAACCAATTGCTGACGCTTTGATTCTAATTGCTGAGCAATAATCTGTTCTTGCTGGTTCAGTTCAATGCTCTGTTTGATCAGTTCCTCTCTCTTAACTTCTTTAAGGCTTGGTGCCATAGTAGCAGAGTCTTTGGTAAACTTCTCCAAAGCTTCGTTGAAAGCAATTTGCTTGTCGTTGGCGTTTTGATAAAGTGAACGCTGATATTCTTCAATTTCTTTCTGGAAAGTTGATGCCTCAGGCATAAGTGAAATGACTTCATCTGCATTAATGTAGCCAAACTTTTGTGCCTTAGCGTCTGTATTCTGTAAAAGGAGTCCTGCAGAAATCAGTAGTACTGTGAGAAAATGTTTCATTTGTCTTTTTTAGTATTTGTTTGTATTTGTAAGTGATTAAAAAACGCAGACAGGATGCATGCGACTCATGATTTTAAGTTTATTTAACACCCATGATCCTGAGTACTTCATCGCTCTTGTCCAGTTTTGGGTCGGCAAATATAACGGTAATTCCTTCACTTTTATCCAAAATAAAATCATACAATTTCTCGGCCGCAAGCTTTTGAATGGCGTTATATACCTTGTCCTGTATAGGTTTGATGAGTTCTTCTCTTTTTTTGAACAGATCACCTTCGAAGCCAAATCTTTTTCGCTGAAGATCCCTTAATGTTTTTTCAGCATTAAAAATCTGATCTTCCCTTTTCTTCCGAAGCTGATCGCTCAGCATAACCTGCTCAGCATCATAATCTTTATACATTTTATCCAGTTCGGCCGACTTTTTATCCAGCTCCTGCTGCCACATCTCGCTAAATTGGTTAAGCTTATTCTGCGCCTCGGCATATTCGGGTACTTTATCCAATATATATTTGGTATCCACTACGGCATATCGCTGCGCAGCAGCGGTAAATCCTAAAGTAAAAAGGAGAAGAAGAGATACAATACTTTTCATAGCAATATCTATTTAAATATGAATTAATCGGGTTCCTGACCAAGCATAAATGTAAACTTAGCCGCACCTTTCAATCCCGTATTTCCATTAAAGCGGTCGAGACCTATTCCGTAGTCAAAACCAAGCAAACCGAACATGGGCAGGAAGAAGCGCATACCTACACCCACGGAGCGACGCAATCTGAAAGGATTATAATCTTTAAAATCGTACCATCCGTTTGCAGCCTCAAAAAACGCTAATCCGTAAATAGTACTATTGGCAGCCGTGCTGAAAGGATATCTTAATTCTAAAGTATATTTATTAAATATAGTAAAAAAATCATTAGCCTGATTCAAACCTTCGGGATTCACTTTCGGATTGGAATTATCATAAATAGGATACCCTCTATGGGCTATAATATCATAACCCAGGAATCCGTAAGTATTACTCATACCCGCATCTCCTAATTGGAAACGCTCAAACGGAGATAGCACCGTGTTGGTGGAATACCTTCCAAGGAATCCGAATTTAGCTGCAGCCTTCAATACAAATAAACGATTTTTTTCTTCGCCCCGTGGCTGTCCGATAGGTACGTACCATTCGGCTGTAAACCGTTCTTTATGAAACTCAACCCATTTATACTTATCAAGTGTTTCAGGTTGATCCTTAAATAAAGAATACGGCGGTGTCAACTGTGTACTGAATGAAAAATTAGAACCCATTACAGGGAATATCGGATTGGGTCCGGCCGAGTTCCTGGCCAGCGTAAGCTTCAAACTGATATTGTTTGAAATCCCGTTTGACATGCCCGGGAAAATATTATAATTCTTCAGGTTGTAACGTTGGTAATTTAATTGGTAAATCAACGCAAAATAGTCATCCGGCCACCTGAGTTGTTTACCCAAAGAAACACTCACTCCCGCAATGCGGATGTAAGATGAATCGGCAAATTTACGATCGTACCATCCTGTATATGGATTATAAGCATTGGCATACTTGGTATCGTAATAACCAACTGTGAATGAGTTTCTTTTTTTACCTCCAAGCCATG
>JBIQMB010000448.1:0-3591 GCA_044463745.1 Chitinophagaceae bacterium
AAAATAGCGCGTAATCCCTTCTGAAACCAGGTTGTTGCTTTCTGATAATTTTTTATTCGCCGGGGCATTGATGATCGCATCCAGCAGTTCCTTATTTCTCTCCATCGAATCAGGAGTTGCTGAGTTGGCCGCCACACCATCAGGAAGGGCATCTTTATTCGGGTTAACAAATACAAAATTGATCAGCAACAAAATGATAACTGCTGCTGCAGCCGTGCTAAAGGCTACCCATTTAGTCCTTTTGCGATTAGGCATGGAAACCACTTTTCCGTCAGATAAATTCGCTGATATGGTCTCCCACATTCTATCGGGAGGCGTTTCTTCAAAATGATACAGTTTGTCCTTAACTGTCTTCATAACTTCAAAACTTTTTAATCGTTTACTTTTTTATAACGTGTTTCTAATATTTTTTTCAATGTACCCTTGGCCCTGGCCAATTGAGATTTACTGGTTCCTTCGCTGATGCCCAGCATTTTCCCTATCTCTTTATGGCCATAGCCCTCTACTACGTATAAGTTGAAAACCATGCGGTACCCCGGAGAAAGTTCGTTAATAATCTTCACCATGTCTTTAGCCGCCAGAATATCGAGGGCATCCAGCAGGGTATCTTCTACCGTGTTTTCATGCACCTCGGAAATGTTGTACGATTTGACTTTTTTTCTGAAATGTTCTATACAGGTATTGATAAAAATGCGTCTGATCCAACCTTCAAATGATCCTTCTCCTCTATACTTGGGCAGGTTTTTATAAACTTTGATAAACCCGTCCTGAAACATGTCATCCGCATCATTGGTATCGCCTGCATATCTGAGGCATACGCCATACATTTTGGAAGCAAAACGATCATACAACTCCCGTTGCATCCGGTGATCTCCCTTTATACATCCGTCTATTAAGTCGCTTTCTGAAACGTTATGGTTGCTTGTAGAGTTCAAAATTTTTTATTATGCTTTTTCTGAAAAGGATATTTATTTTTTTTGATTAAGAAAGGCAACCAGTTTATCAACGGCTTTGCGACGATGGCTGAACCTATTTTTTTCATGTTGATTCATTTCTCCAAATGTCTGATCGCTTCCTTCAGGCAGGAAAATGCTGTCGTAACCAAACCCCTGGTTTCCCCTTCTTTCTGCAATGATAGTGCCTTTGCATTCACCTTCAAAAAAATATTCATCGGTGCCTACTTTCAGACATATTACGGTCAAAAACCGAGCCGAGCGATCGGTTACATTCTGCATGTTTTTCAGCAGCTTATCAATATTCGCTTCAAAATCGTGGTCCCCGCCTGCATAGCGTGCACTTTTTACGCCGGGCTCCCCATTGAGTACATCTACCAGCAGTCCCGTATCTTCAGAGAAACAATCTTTGCCGGTTATGCTATATACCACCCGCGCTTTTTCACGGGCATTCTCCTGCAAGGTATCGTGTGGCTCCGGTATATCATCATGCAATCCCAGGCTTGAAAGGGAGTGAATGGAAAACCTTCCGTTCAAAACCGAGGCTACCTCCGAAACTTTATTCTCATTGTGTGTTGCAAAAATCAATTCACGCATACGCTTGCTATTGTCAGCGCAAATATATTCATTGTCAAAATAATGGATGAAAAAGGACAGACCTTTGAAGTTTTAGCGACTGAATTAGAGAGCCCTTTCTTAAAATAAATATGAAAGCAATAAGCAGTTTGGGTTGTGAAACAGCCAACTTTTGCGTCATGCTTTTTGACCTTGAATTCTCATGGCTTAATCCATAACTATTCTTTAGAGCCCTAATTGGGGCCACTGTGTCGATGGCCCTCCTTAAACCTCACAATACGTTAAAAAACGCCGCATTACACCTTATACCCTGCCATTCGGTTACTCACATGCAACGTTTTTTGTACGAGGGTTGTCATGCTAAGGAGACTAAAATTTTAGCCATGAAAAATTTAAGTATTTACATAATCGTAGCCTTCACCGGTGTTCTGATGTTATCATGCAGCAAACAAATGTCGCCGGCAAAAGACTCTATCCGAACAATCACCTTACCCGCAGAAGGCCCTCAGGTTGTGACCTCCAATAATCTATTTGCCTTCGATTTTTTCAAAGCAACACTTGAAAATGACCCGACTCAAAAAAATAAACTGATATCACCACTCTGCATCTATATGGCTTTATCCATGGTTTACAATGGAGCCGATCATGCCACCCGCGATTCAATAGCAAAAACATTGAAATTGTCTGGAATTAGTATTGACGAGCTAAATGAGGTTTGCGCAGCACTCATTTCTCAATTGCCCGAAGAGGACTCAAGGGTACAAATGGATATAGCCAACTCGATCTGGTACCGCAACAACAGCATTCAACCCCTTTCTACCTTTTTAAACACACTCAAGAATGATTATAACGCATCCATCAAAGCATTAGATTTTAATAATCCTTCTTCGGTCACAACCATCAACAATTGGGTGACCGAAAAAACTAAAAACAAGATACAATCCATCATCGATCAAATTAGTCCCAACGACCTGATGTTTTTGGTTAATGCGATTTATTTTAATGGAAAATGGCAACAGGAATTCAAGCCTGCTCTTACACAAAAAGATATTTTTCACCGCGCTGATGGCAGTACGGTTTCAGTGCCTTTTATGAATGGGGAAATGAAACTTAAGACCTCAGATGCCGCATCCTTCACCCTGGCCGAACTTCCGTATGGCAGCGACAACGGGTTTGCAATGATGGTATTAAAACCTAAGAATGGCGTAAAAGACTTGCATGGCTTCATTTCGGGACTTAACGAAAATGATGTGATAACAGCGATGCAAAACCTGAGGGCAGCCAATATCAAACTCAGCATACCCAAATGGGAGTATGCCTATGAAATAAAAAACATGCAGCCTGAATTATCACAATTGGGAATGGGCATTGCCTTTACCGGTGCGGCTGATTTTACCAGAATGTATGATACTGAACCTGGAATTGTGAGGATATCGAAAGCCATCCATAAAACATATATCAAGGTAGATGAGAAGGGCACCGAAGCTGCAGCCGTCACTTCCATCGGAATGGAAATGACTTCGGTCATTATTCCTCAACAGTTAAAACTGGATCGACCTTTTGTATATCTTATTGTTGAAAAACAAACCGGAGCTATTTTATTTTTAGGCACGGTAAACGATCCATCTGAATCGTAAAAAACAGGTAAAGGGGTATCCGGCAAACCGATTTCTAAGTTGCCCCCAGTGACTCTGGCAAGAGACGCTGCGTCTTTGCATTCGCTGCAATGTCTTCTCAGGTTCTAATACATGCAGCATCCTCAAAACGCTGCAAGAAAAGAAGGTAAAGAGAGAACGATCGAATTCAGAAAGGTAGATTATCTGGCCGGCCCGATTCAGATCCGCCTTTCTCATCTTCATCAAAGTCTTCTTCCTCCCCGCCGTAGTCTTCCTCATCGTAGTCTTCTTCCTGTTCAGGCTGTTCCAGGTCTGCCAGTATTTTCTGCACATTCTCCTCTGTTGATGTCAGTTTGGCTTTGCATATTTTAATCAAAGCCGAAGCCCGGCTCACCTTTTCGGATAACTCATCTACGGATATCTGGCCGTCTTCGATGTCGGCTACG
>JBIQMB010000449.1:0-3586 GCA_044463745.1 Chitinophagaceae bacterium
AGCGCTAAAATCTACAAAGCGTACAATGCCCTCACGCTTTTCGATACCCGGATCCTCTTTTGGAAGTACTACGGTAAAGGATGTACTGTCTTCGATAGAAAGATTTCCATCCACAACCGGTTGGGTAGGGGTTCCTTTAATATTTAGCCTTGTAGAAAATACCAATCTTCCATAAAATAAATTATTATCCTGCTGTGTAGAATTGATGGCCTGAAAGTCGTTTGCCCGAATGTTCATGTCGAAGCTGAAATTTTCCCAATCCTTGGTATTGATCATTCCACCCAGCGTCAGGGCATTGTTTGTAGTATCACGAATGGTAAACGAATTAAAGCGGATACCCTCATTATTAATGATCGCAATTGCCTCCTTATCTATTCGGAAAACACTGTTTAGCGCAGCCGGCTTGAAGGAAGTATTGTCAAACTGAAGCCGCCCGTCAATGTTTTTGTTTTCCATATTACCATTGGCCTTTATTTGGCCATAAACAAAACCACGACCTTCGCGAACGGCTCCGTTGGTTAATCCCTCAATGGATTTCATACTGAATTGTTTAATATTCAGCGTCAGGTCAAAATCGCTATTTTTCGGTTTTACAAAATATTTTCCATTAAGGCTCAGATCATTTCCATTTCCTTTAAGTGTAACGGCAGCATTAAATTGATTGGCTGTTTCGTTATCTACTTTGGCGGTTAAAACGCCGAGCGTATCCTGATAAACACTTAAATCATTGACAGTAATGTCGGTGGTAAACGTAGGACTGGAAGGTAGGTTTTTGATGATTGCATTTCCGTTTAACAACCCATTAACCAGCAGCGAATCTGACTGTACAAAACCGGTGAGTGTTGCAATTTGAAAATTATTGAAAGTCAGCTCCAGAGGTGATGATGCGTTTGCGGTTTGGCTTTGGACAGAAAGGGTCTGATCATCCTGACTCAAAATAAAGTCACGAGCCAGGATGCCATTTTTACCAAAAGTAACTTCATTGTCAGGATCGATTTTCCATTTATCATAATTCAATAAAAGTGAGTCAGGCTTTAGTGAAAATACATAATCCTGATTTTTTTCCTGCCTAACCCTGCCGCTCAGAAAATACTTCCTTTTGGCATCCTTATCAGCTATGCCTATTCCAAGATTCAGTTTGTTGTCGCGAAGGGTTCCATCTACACTCGTTTTGTAAACCACAATTGAACTGCCGCTCATAAATTTATCTAAACCAAGATGAATGTTCAGCAAACTATCGCGTGCGCCTGCTACTACGTTTAAACTATCCACAACCATAGCGGCATAATGGATATGAGGAGAGGTAAGCCGGAAATTAAAGCCACTGTCCTGATCAAACCGGCTATTGAGTTTGATCGTTTGCATGTTTTCCAAATCAGGCAACAGTGCTTTCAGAGCAGGATTATTTAGTACCTGACCGGTTAATGTAAAATGGTAAGGTTCTACTTTATTAGCTACAGTATCTGATATTTTAAAATATGGATTGATGGCGTTTTGTATAATATCGCCCAACTGCGTGAATTTATATTGACCCTGCAACTGTAAAGAAGCGAAACCGGTACTGACTGCCAGCCGGTTGGTGTCTCCAGACTCAGCCTGCACGGATACGGTGTCGATGAGAAATCGTTGCTTGTCGGTAGCTATAATATTGTGTGTAACGAATAACTCTCCTTGTAGCGCATCCGGATTTGTGTTTGAAAAATCAGCCTGAATGCGGCCATGGTATTTCAATGGTTTACTTGCAAAATGAAGCGCCACCACATCGATACTGTCCACAACTCCTTTCAGTGCCACTGCCGGATATTCTTTTGAAAAATCTCCATTTAATGAAAGAGATGTTTGGATATTCGGATCGCGGATTTCTAAATCGCTGTTCAACGTTCCACTGCTTATTTCACCCGTCATGCGGATGTTTTTATAATTATACTGATGATAACCTGCTTCGGGAACTGTGAGGCCGAATTGTGCTTCGGCAGTTTTAGGGTCGTAACCAACACCCCTGGCTCTTGCCTGTAACGTGAAGTCACCTAACTCAGGGTTGGAAAGAATCTTTCCCAATTGCAGATCTCTGACCGTAACATCCATATCGTATCTTGCCCTCACCTTGTCTGTAACCTCGGCCAGCGTGCCTTTCACATTCACATCGCCCATCGAACTCCTTAACCCGAGATCGGTATATAAATGAGCCATTCCGCCCCTGACCACACCTGACAGACTCAGGTGTGAGGGCAACCGTACATCAGAAGGTAAGGCAGATGGTGGCATGAGAGCCTGAATATCTTTTTTATTGGTAGAAAATTTGATGATATTCAGCTCTGCGTTTATTTTTTTTGCGTCAGGAAGTCCGGCTACTTTTCCCCTAACATTAATATCTGTACCGGATAGTCCATTCAATACCAACTTTTGGATTTGCAGGTCGCTGACCCTTCCTTTCAGGGTTGCATCTACAAAAAGTGATTCATTTTTAAGGGATGCAAGTTGCGATTCCATTTGCGGCATAAAGAATAGTAAATCTCTTACGGCAATTCTGCTATTTGCCAGATCAACATTTACGCCCATGGCACCCGGATTTTCGGATAACGATGCCAGACTCGGATAATTGATAGCAGCGGATCTTTTTATTTCTGAATTTGGGGTTTTGATATAAAGGCCATCAAGCGTAATGCCTGTTGGATCCATTGCAAATTTTACCTCCATTTTGTCGAGTTCAAAACCGCTGCGATCCTTAAGACTGGCTGATCGAAGGTTGGCTTGCATGGTATCCGAACTGTACAAAATATTTCGGGCATCCAGGTTAATATCTGTCAGACTGAGATGATTAAAGTCCATTCCGGATGCAGCCACCGGCGCGGATTTATTATCCATCTTGAAATTAGAATTTTCAATCTCCAATTTATCTGCTGTGATTTTCAGACCGGAGGTTGCTGTGTCAGTTTCTGTATTCTTTGCCGGTTTATTTTCATCTTGTTCCGGTGCCATCTCTATAACAATATCAGCCTTCCGGAGAGATGCATCATCGAGCGCGATGACCATATTTTCCATATCAATTTTCTTGGGATGAAGTTCAGCATCGCCAATGACATAAGAAGATTTCATGTGAGACACGTCGCTGTTAAATTGAAAATTGATATCCTCCAGATGGAACGTTTTATTGGAAATTTGAATAGCTTTACCGGACTCTTCGCCCTTCTGACTAACGACCTCTTCAACCGCTTCCTTTCCCGGTACGAGTTGATGAAAATATCCGGTGAGGCCTTTCGTTTCAATCAGATTAATATCGAAAGAAAGTTTATCAAGATCAAAAGTTTTGATTGTCGTTTTAAAGTGGTCGAGCTTTACATTCAGATCATTTCCTGTGTACAAATCGTTATACACGAAATGAGAGTTGTCAATCTGAATTTCGCTGACCGAAAACTGCATGGTGGAGGAATCTTCCTTTTCAGGCTCTTTCTTTTGTTCACTCGTAAAAGCATCGATGATGTACTGAAAATTAAAAGTTGAGTCCGAAGCTTTTCGTTCAAGATTAGCCACGATGCCATCCAGATAAACACCTCTGATGTTTATCTCATTGCGGATGAGTTGCCAC
>JBIQMB010000450.1:0-3586 GCA_044463745.1 Chitinophagaceae bacterium
GTTACACTAAATTGAGCCAGCGAATGCCGGATAGCCGAATTCACAAAAGCATACACAATCTTTTCATCCTCAAATTTTATCTCCTGCTTGGTTGGGTGTACATTTATATCCAGGCTCGACGGATCAATGTCGATAAACAACACGTACATCGGAAAACTGTCCTTCGCTATCATATCAGCATAGGCATTCACCACAGCATGATTCAGGTAGGGACTTCTGATGAACCGGTTATTTACAAAAAAATACTGGTCGCCGCGGGTCTTTTTAGCCGTATCCGGTTTACCCACAAATCCATAAATATTCAGATAATCGGTGTCTTCTTTTACACTCACCAGTTTGCTTTGGTAATGCTTGCCAAGTGTTTGAATAATTCTCTGTTTTAGCGAGCCCGGTTCCAGATGAAACACCTCCTGCCCATTGCTTGTAAGGGAAAAAAATATTTCAGGAAAGGACAGTGCTATCCGGGTAAACTCTTCAATAATCTGCCTAAGTTCCCAACTGTTGCTCTTTAAAAAATTTCGTCGTGCCGGCACATTGAAAAAAAGATTTTTCATGGCTATGCTGGTACCTTCTGTACCTGCCACAGGCTTTTGAATTTTCACCTCACTATTGTCTATTTCAAGATAAGTACCAATACTTTCACCCCGCTTTGTCGTCTTTAATTCTACCTGGGCTACACCCGCAATGCTGGCAAGCGCCTCACCCCTGAAACCCATTGTGCGTATATGAAACAGATCATCAATATTTTTTATCTTGGAAGTAGCATGCCGCTCAAAGCACATTCTGGCGTCGGTTTCACTCATCCCCTTTCCATTATCCACTACCTGCACCAGGCTTTTTCCGGCATCCTGAACGATGAGCCGGATCTCCGTTGCTTCCGCATCTATGGCATTTTCGAGCAACTCCTTTACAGCACTGGCCGGACGCTGGATGACCTCACCTGCAGCGATCTGGTTTGCAATATTTTCGGGCAATAAGTTAATTATATCTGTCACGGAGGCCATGCTATTTTATACGTTCAAATTTACTCTATTTATTGCCGATTTCAATTGAAATGCTCCATTCGATTTCCACCAATGATTCACATCTATCATTAACAAAATATAATGTCCGAAAAGTTTCTGACACAAATGCATGGTCGTAAGCACAAAAACACTGATGACGGTCGGCTTACTGTTTACTGTAAATCACGTGCAGTCGTATGGGGGATGGTGATGAACCGGTTCCCTTTAATTTTACCTCACCATCTGATATGGCATTAACCGGATACGAAAATGGATTAACCAATTGTCCGCACCTGTCAAGATAAGCTTTTGCATTCTCAACATAAAAGGGCGCACGCAACCTGATTTCCGAATTTGCATCTTTTTTGGTCAGGATAGATTGTACGTATCGGGTTATATTAAAAGTGTATTTCACTATCTGTTTACCATTATTATCCATCACTTTTTTGGCACCGCCTCCAAGGTTAGGGAAGCCGGCCTGGAGCTGCGAAATAGTAAAGTCGCACGGGATCGGGATGTAATTTCCTGCAGTATCTTTGATATCCAGATATAGTAACCCCGGAGCTGCAAAACCCTCTGCTGCCGGATCATACTCCTGTTGTATTATCAGCTCTGCCCGGTTAACCACGTTGTTCGGAAAGCTTTCCAAACCCGGTATTTTTAATTTGGCGTAGCTGCCTCCTGGATAAGATTGGATGTATAAAAACTCGTCACCTGCCGGGTCATTGCTCAGATGTTGTGTAATCTCAGATGTACCCCTGTCCTTTTCAATGTAGTTAGCCTGCGAAGAAAACGAAGTCATCGATAGATTAATGACACTTGTATCTTTAATGGTATCTCTCACTGAGGTGGTATAAATACTGATGCGAGAACTGGCTGAGCTTAAGTTAAAGTAATTAAGCGCATTGCCGCCGGTAGCTTCGTCAGGCACTACGGCCAAACCTCTGAACATTAAATTGAAAACTGAATCTGAAGTCAGATTTTTCTGGTTCTCAATAAACTGAACACCCAGACTGTTATCCAGCTTAATCCTGAGTTGATTGGCATCATCTTCTTTATAAACATGCACACTGTCTCTTAACCTGGCCGGGACAAAAGTGGCTTCACCCAGAAGGTCCGGATCATAGGCCATTCGGTTACATGTTTTATAAATGGAGTCATGCTTCATTCCCAGCAAGAGATTATAAACCTTTAGTTTCTGAACCATATTTGTATCGCCAAAGCTATGGCTGTATTTTAATACCAACACTACAGAATCCACCACCGTACTAAGTGAGTCGTGGGTAGGTAGGGTAACCGGAAATGCGGAAGGCTTAAAATTGAAATACATCTCCCCTTTCATCGATCCAAAAAGCGGATCATTGGAGATAATTCCTGAGGCCAGCAAATCTCGCGGGCCTATGGAATCGCAGGAAGATGCATCGTCAAAATTATTGGCTATGATGCTGAATGTTGTATCAAAAGTATGGATATTGTCAACGCCGGGTATGAGTCCGGACCCTACGGATGTGATATCTATTTTCGTACATTGAACAAACAAAATGGATAATAGCAACATGGAAATTGTTGCTTTGATATAGGGTTTGGTCACACTCACAAATTTGTAAAAATTGGTTCGAAATTAATTCGTGGCAAGGTCGTTATACAGTTGTAAATAGTCTGTTAAATCTGAATCCTCGATGTATTTTAATACCTTCTTTCCGCGCACTTTCGAGAATTCATCCGACAACTTTTTATCAACCTTTGGTGCTCCAAATGTGATGGCATCAGCAAAGTGAGCCCCACCTCTGAACATGGCACTGTTGGTTCCCTGATCAAAATATTCCAGGTCCTTTGCCTTAACGTTGGTGTTGATGGCTGCAAGCTTGGGAAGCTGTGCACCCAGCTTATTTTTGAAAGTGTTTTCACCAATGGTAAAAATAATTTTACAGTTACTAAACACCGGTTCTTTCTTATAAGCTGTTTTAATAAACATAGGAATCAAACCGGTCATCCAGCCACTGCAATGAATGATATCCGGCGGCCATCCGAATTTTTTAACCGTCTCAAGTGCTCCTTTACAAAAAAGGACAGTACGTAAAGCATTGTCTTCAAAAAAGTTGCCCTCCGCATCGTGAAATAAATCTTTTCTTTTGAAGAGTTCTTCATTATCCAAAAAGTAAACCTGCAAGCGGGCATTGGGGAGAGAAGCTACTTTAATGATAAGTGGGTAATCATCCCCGCCTACGGATACATTGATACCCGAAAGCCTGACAACCTCATGAAGCCTATGGCGGCGTTCATTGATGCTGCCGAAACGGGGCATAATGCATCGCACTTCCATCCCTTCTTCATTACTTTTAATTGCCAGTCTGTTAACGATCTCCGCGAATTCTGTCATTTCCAGATAAGGTGACATTTCGTTTGCAATAAATAATACTCTTTTCTTTGATGACATTTAAAAGTTAATTTGAATATTTTCTGTTTTTAAAGTTGCAAAGGTATCATTTTTTTTCTTTTTACCCGCTATAATACTACTTTTACCCCTCTCTCAAAAGAAGTTATGATCATATTTCAACGCGCATCTGATCTGCAAAAACACT
>JBIQMB010000451.1:0-3584 GCA_044463745.1 Chitinophagaceae bacterium
GGTTAATCCGGAGGTTTATAAAGATAAGGGCTGATTTAGTTTATTGCTGTCAGGTTTATTTTTTATGATTTTTCAGCCAATATGCTTCCCCTTTGTTGGCCATTTTCCAAAAAGAATATTGACTGCGGGGATAGGGAATCATGAGCATGGTATCTGCCGAATCCATATCCTTCTCTGAGTTTATATTTTCGAGTATGGCTCCAAAAACATAATTCAGAATGTCCTTTTCGGTAAAATGCTGAGGCGGAAGGTCTATTTTAAATTCATCCCTTACTTCACTGCTTTCGGCATAGCAAACCGAAGAGGCATTTTCTCCCCGCAAATCGCTTTCTGCGTTTGATGGATGAAGAGCGGTTTTATCGGTAAATTTGTTTATTATTTCTGGATTCAGGTGCTGGAATGGCTCGGAAGAGCCGGAAAATATTTCTCTAACCAATTCTGTTTTGATTAATTGAGATAGAAGAGTTTGCAGGTTGCTAATTGAAGAAATATCTACATTAACAGCATCATTTTTCAACAAATCTTTTAATGCAAATGTATTTTCTGGATCAAACGATATGCCGTCATCATTTTCCATTCTTACTCAAATTTTCTTTCTTTGCTTATGGTACAATTACCGTGCGAATCGCCTCACCACTTGTAAAATTATCCATCGCATCCAGCACTTCATTGATTGCAGGAGCATCCAGAGGAATGGTTCGGGTTACCACTTTGGAAGTATCCAGAATATTCTTTTTAGCGAATTCGACCAGCACCGGAAGTTCATGTAAAAGATGGTCGTTGGAGCCAATGATTTCTACTTCGTTTCCCAAAACCTCACTGTAGGTATTAATTTCAATGGGTTTGGAAGATAGCCCAACCATCACCGCCCGGCCAAGAGGCCCCACACTGCGGATGGCTTGCTTTTGTGTTTCAGGTAGTCCTATCATTTCTATAGCCACATCTACTCCTTTCCCGTCTGTACGCTGTTTTATTTCTTTTACTACTTCCACTTTGCTGCCATTTAATGGGATGGCACCGTATCCTGCCGCCATTTGCAGTTTTCCTTCATTAATGTCGATGGCATAAACCTCGGGCGAGCCGAAAGCACGTGCCAACTGAACCGCTGACTGGCCCAGACCACCTACTCCAAAAATGGCTACTTTATCGCCGGGCTTAATCCTGCTTTTCATAAGTGAGTGAAAAGCAGTGGCTGAAGCACACATAAGTGTGGCACCTTGTTCAAAGGAAATTTCGTCAGGTAACGGCATCGCATTGCGAGCGGGGATTGAAATATACTCGGCATACCCTCCATCGGCATGATGACCGATCATTTGGCCCTGCGCACAGAATTGCTCATTGCCACCTGCACAGTAATAGCAATTACCGCAGGTAATTAAATAATGAAGACACACCCTGGCTCCCACCTTTACATTTGTAACATTTTTTCCTGCTTTCTCCACCACACCCGCCACTTCGTGCCCTAGGGTAATAGGAGTAATGCTTACAGGCGATATTCCTGCGCGGTAATGGGCATCCGAATGGCAGATTCCTGCAGCTTTCACTTTAACCAGAATATCAAAATCGCCAATATCCGGGATAGCAATGTCCTGTAATTCTAAAGGTTTCCGAATGCCGGTGAGTCTTACTGCTTTCATCTTTCGTTTGTTTTTGGTAAAGTACAAAGTTAGGGCTGAAATCAAAGAATTGATATTATGCAATCCTATTGGGGCCGAAAATTGATGACAATGAGGAAAAGAATCCTCTATTGTGTTACAATTTTTTCGATGGTCGGGGCAAAGTGCAGGTACTCCAGTTCATGTATTTTGGCAGCCAGCGACTCCGGTGTTTCTTCGGGTGCCAGATCCACATGAGCCTGCAGGATAATGGCTCCATGATCATATTCCTCATCTACGAAGTGAATCGTAATTCCGCTTCTTAGTTCTTTTGCATTTACTACAGCGGTGTGTACAGCCATGCCATACATGCCTTTTCCGCCATAGGCAGGTAAAAGAGCCGGATGGATATTGATAATACGCGAAGGGAATGCGCTGATTAATATTTCAGGAACCTTCCATAAAAATCCGGCAAGAATAATCCAGTCAATTTGATATAGCCGTAGCTCATCAACATATCCGGTTTCCTGAAAGTGTTTTTTCTCAATTACGATAAAGGGAATATTTTCTTTTTCGGCAATTGCTAATACGCCCGCTCCAGGTTTATTGCAAACAATCAATGCGGGCTTAATTAAAGAATGCCTTCTGAAATGGTCAATGATTTTCTGAGCGTTGCTTCCCGCTCCGGATGCAAAGATGGCCAGATGAATTTTTGATGAAACGTCGTTCACAAACTTATGCTTATATATTATTACAGTTGCGCTGCAAATTAGGAAAAATAAATTCTTAAGTCAGCGATGACTTAGCATTCGGTCAATAATTCAAGAATAAACGACAAAAAATTCCTGTATTCAAATTAAGGATAATTGTATTCTATACTGAAAATTTACTGAAACGCAATACCGATAAGGGTAAATTTTTTTTTAACATTGTCATCACTATGTCAATATGCTTCCTTATTTTTGCAGCCATACGAGTAAAATCGTTCCATTAAATCCCAAGACGGTTAACGATATGAATCATTTTGTAAAACACATTTTTAGAGTTGCCTCTATTCTATTATTCCTCTTTATAGTTTTGCCCGGAATTTCTTTTGCGCAGGATGGTCAGGCTTTATTCAAGGCTAACTGTGCCTCATGCCACAAGCCCGATGTTGCGTACGTAGGTCCTGAGTTGAAAGGTGCACGTGACCGGGAGCCTGAAAAAGGATGGGTACATAAGTGGGTAAGAAATGCTACCACAATGGCTACCACTGATCCTTATGCTATACAGATGGTAAAAGATCATGGTGGAGTTATTATGACTTCCTTCCCTGATCTGACCGACCAGGAGATTGATGCAATTCTTGACTGGGCTGATAATTATTCACCCGCAGGTGCAGCACCGGGTGGAGAAGGTGGCGCAGCCGCTGCGGCTCCAAAATCAGACAACACTATTTTATATGGTTTACTGACCTTAATTCTGGCTATTGTTGCCTTTGTATTATTACAGGTCAACAGCAATCTGAGAAAATTATCTGATGAGCAGGAAGGCATAGACCGGCCGAACCCTGTTCCATTTTATCGCAATAAAGCGTATCTGCTGATTATTGTTATTGTTCTGTTTGTATTTGCCGGATACTTTTTAGTAGAAGGTGCAATGGGTCTCGGACGTCAGCAAGGTTACCAGCCCGAGCAGCCTATCTTTTATTCGCACGAAGTACATGCCGGTGTTAACCAAATTAGTTGCTTGTACTGCCATGGAGGTGCCCAAGACAGTAAGTCGGCCAATATTCCATCTGTGAATATATGTATGAACTGTCACCATTCGGTTACAGAATACACGGGCGAACCATTGAAGCGGGAAGACGGAACAACGGTAGATGCGAATGCAGAGATTCAGAAATTATATGAATATGCAGGATTTAATCCTGAAACAAAGACTTACGACAAACCGGGCAAACCTATCGAGTGGGTTCGCATCCACAATCTGCCCGCACACGTTTACTTT
>JBIQMB010000452.1:0-3581 GCA_044463745.1 Chitinophagaceae bacterium
GAATTGCGGCTGCGGCGCAACGCTAATCCTCAGATTTTCGGCAACAAAGTTATAATTGAGATTCATTGTCAGGTTGTAATCTTTCAGCCTGGGTTCATCTGCACACACGAGCCCCGGAAAAATTCTGGCCTGAGGGTATTTGCTTACATCCACAAACTTGATACTGGTATCTACGGTAATATTTACTTCACCACCATCTCCCGGCGTACCGTCTTCATAATTCCAACTCCTCTCCTTCACGCACGAAAAGGACATCAGTATCATCAGTAACCAGACTGATTTATATTGCAGAGAATGGAATATTTTACTCATGATCCGTTTTATTTTTATCACTCAAAAAATTTTTATTCGTTCAAATCATTATAAGATGGAATCCAACTTTTACCATCCAGTTTCCAATTCCTGTCAATCAGAATACCGAACCATTGATAGATTTGGTTAGCAACATCGACACTATTGGGCACAGTGCGGTAAACCTCTTCGCTAATATCCGGGCAAATCTGATTGGTAGCGTCGTTAAAAGAAACCGCATTCAACTGATTTACAACCAAAGGATTGTCATTTCCGCTATAATCAATTAACTCCTTACTTCCTGTAACCGAATTGGCAGGCCAATATCCGAGCAGGTTATTGTGATAGGGGTCTGTTTCCGGAACAGATATCTTACAGTAATTCTGTGCAATGTATTCAGAAGTTAAGGCCTCATTGTATATACGTATATCCGTAACATAATAATCAACCGGTGAATATCCACCCCCAAATCTGGACCCGGGAATATAACCTACGGTCAGCAGTGAAGATGTATTCAAATTGCCTTTACCCGCAATGTTGGCCGAATTACCACTATACACTCCATCAGTATAAGTATATACCATCCTGTTGGCTCCTTCCTGTTTGATAACCGCAGTGAGGGTATGCCAACGATTATCGGCAATGGTTTGCCCCTTTACCTGTGTATTTCCCTGACCTGTCTGACCGAAATTAATCATCCAATAATCGGCCTCCAGAAACATGACCCAGCCCGTAACACCGCCATCAAAACTGGCGCGCTTGCCAAGGAAGGCCGGATAATAATATTCACCCGGTTTGAATTTTACCTTACACTGAATGGTAAAAGATCCTTCGTTTCCAAAGTCAAACATTCCGTTATCGTCAATCACCTGCGCCTTGCTGTTTTCCTGATTACCATTGTATAATGGCGAGGTTCCCAGATAAGGGATTATGGCTCCCGGTTTTAATGCTGTTTGGCTGTTAAACCTTGGATTGTAAACAAAAAATAAACTGTTCCGGCGCGAATCGTTATAAGCGTTTCTGGCCGCACCATCCGGATCTGAAGCGATATCCGATCCTTTAGAAGAAGTAACGATAACAAGCCAGTTTTCGTTTTTGAATTGTTTGCGGGCACGCATCGCCGCAAGCATATCGCCAATGTAATCATCCGTCTTCAAAATAGCATTCTTATAACCGGCGTCTGAGGAACTGTAACTTCCGGATTTACCTGCTACATCCACCCCTGAAAATTGAGCCGTTATCATAACCATATCGTCATCGGTATTGAGCGCATTCACTACCGCACTTTTCACAGCTTCATCATTGGCAACCTGTTCTTTCTGACCGGCATCGCGGGCCAGTTCGTTAATCAGTTTGCCGGAGGTGCCGAAGGCAGCAGTTTTCCAGTTAGGATGCTTTTCTTTTAACCGGGTCAGAAAAGATGGGTACTGCGCCAGATTATTATTCGCAAAATCGTCATCAATTACTCCATGTTTAGATGCATACACACCGGTCATGATATCAGCATATCCTCTCTCTGCCGGCATAGGCTCAGCACTTTGGTACTCCATCAATGCATCGTAAGAATAGATGGCAAAATCACTCATTAACGTAAGATTTCTGGGCGCCAGTTTTTTTACCTCCGCTCCTACAGCTCCGTCTATGATCACCAGCAAAACCTTTCTGGTTCCCAGATTTAATTCCATAGAGTCTCCCTTGAATTCATCTACCAGCGTATTCGGAAATTGTTTATTGCAGGAATAGACCGACATCATCACGGCTGCTGCAATGAGGGAAAGGGGAATTATCTTTTTATAAGAAGTTATCTTCATCATAATCTTCATGTATTTAATCTTCAATTCGGATTTTTACAATATTGCCGACTTGTTTATTATCAAATTTGTCAAAAAATCCATACAGAATAAGAGCAGGCTGCCCGGCAGAAGTAGTGGTTTCTATTATTCCTCTGAGATTACCCCGAAACAAACCGAAATTATTGTAACCTTCAGCCAGGCTGCCATCGCTGTTTAATATGGCAAGTCCTTCTCTCACTATGCCTCCGTATTTTGAAAAAGAACCGGAGATAATGACTTTTCCATTTTTTAACTGACCCGCATACCCAATTACACCATCTGTTTCAGCTATGGTAAGCCCTGGCACTCTTTCACCCTGTTCATTCATTACTGCTACCTGATTTACAGATTGCCCATTGAAAGTTTTAAAGTTGCCAACCACCAGAATATTTCCTGTGTTCGGATTCTTTATCAGTCGGTTCACCGGACCGTCCGTTCCCGCATTAAAGCTTGTAACCACCGAACCATCAACACCACTGATGCGTGCCAAATAACGTGCTGTAGCTCCGTGGTAGGTGGTAAAATTTCCGGCTACTAAAAAGTCTCCATTCGATAACCGGATCGCATCATAAATGAATCCATTTCCGCCCGGATAGCCTCGCTTCTCTTCTTTATTGTAATTAAAGGAAGAATCAAAGGCACCATTTTCTTTCATCCGAACAATCTGATTCATTTCTATGAAGTCATTTAATAATCCTCCTACACTAGATCGCTCATAAAAGGTATTTATATAATTTGAGAAGTTCCCTATAACAGTAACATCTTTGGTAGCAGGGTTATAAAATGCCTTTAATATATTACCGCCCACCCCACCGTTGAATGCCGGAACAGTCATCTTATCCAAAGGCGGCTCGCCCACCACATCTACTATCATAGAATCAATGCTGCCGTTCTGATTAATCCGGGTAATACTATTGATATTCTGAACCGTGTCATACTTACTCAGACTTCCGGCTATCAGATAGCGGCCATTTTCAACCTGCACCACGGTATTTACCATTCCTTGAATTCCCGTTTTTCCTACTTTAAACTGACTTTCCGTACTTCCTGTTCCATTGTAACTCAGATCATTCTTGTTGATCCGAACGATTCCCGGAATCAGTTTTGTAGCAGTGGCCTGCGATTGATAATTTGTAAATGATCCGGTTAAAATATATTGATCACTGCTCCAGTCAGATATTTCAAGAATCCCTCCATTACTTTTATAAGTGTCAGGCCTGAAAGCCGGGTCTATCGATACTTTTCCGCGAATGGTAAAGGATGGACCGAAATAATATTCTCCATCTATCAGAATACTGCTGCCACCGGTGCTTGCGGTAGATGGTACCCGTATTGTTACTGAGTTTTCTGTCACGCCCAATACTTCGGACTCGGTCTGATTTAAAAAGAAAGTAAATTTTCCCATTTTATCTCCCAAACCTGTTATCTGAAAAGTAACTTCTGAGCCCGGCGCCCCAA
>JBIQMB010000453.1:0-3578 GCA_044463745.1 Chitinophagaceae bacterium
GAATCATTTAATTATATTAAGTAACGGTTAAGTCACAGGTCAGAGACCTGCGCCAGTAAAAGTCAAATAATCATTGGGAGAAAAAAATAGAAACGCATCACCGCTTTCCGAAACTTTTGGAAAGTCTGATACCTCTTTTGCGCACGGCAGAGTCCAAGCGGAACTTTCCAAAAGTCACATCCGTATTGAAGAGGCAATAAACTCACCCTAATGAGATAATGAACGAAGTAAACAATTTTAAGTAACGGTTCAGTCACAGGTCAGAGACCTGCGCCAATATGAAGAGGAGGACACAATCGATCGACTTGCCTACGATCAAATCCCGGCTTCGCGGTCAGATCGTACCTCCTCCTTTTTTCTTTCCTTTCCATCTGCCTCTTCAGGATAAATGCGATGCAAGGCCAGCTTGCGAATGGGCGAAATAATCAACGGGAATTTTTCAACCGTTACATTGCTTTGATCCAGTCCAAAACCCCGTTCCTCAGATAGGCTGAAATGTTTCACCAAAAAATAAACCTTCATGATCAACTTCTCAAAGAAGGGAAGCTCATTATCATGCGACAAAAATTTCTCCATCACCACAAATTGAAAATCACCGGGTATAGCATTTTTCTGCATCAACGGATATTTGGCCTTGATATTAAGCTCATTATTAGCCAGCATATCCTGAACCACCTTCTTAAACATTATATTAATCCTCGGTTCACGCCTGAAACCGAGCTTCAAATCTATCCGTATAATTTCATTTGGTATTATGGTATCCACGCTATATTCAGCCGTATAAGGGTCATCCTGCGTATCTACATGCACAAACCAATATATATCAGCACGCTTTGGCTTTTGATTCAGAATGCTGTAAATGATTTTATGCTCTATCTCACGCGGGTTATCAGCACTCGTCAGAAAAACAAGATGGGTAGCATACCGCGGAATACTGGTATCGTTGCTCACCCCTTTAATCATCAGCAAATAATCATCCAGCCGCACAAATTCCACATACCTGTTTTTAATCTTTCGCGCCCTGAACCAGACATACATAATACTGAAAAGAACACCGCCCAAAACGATGGTAACAAAACCTCCATGCGGAAATTTTTCAAGATTGGCGAATAAAAAACTCAACTCAATGCTCAGATAAACAACCAGATACAAAACCACCAACGGCTTTTTTGTACGCTTCATCACCAGATAATTGGCAAACAAAATAGAAGTGGCCAGCATACACAATGTGATAGCTAAACCATAGGCACCCTCCATGTTAGACGAAGTACGGAAGTACAAAGTGATGCCCGAACACCCAATAAAAAGCATCAGATTGACACCCGGAATAAATAATTGCCCCTTCTCCACCGTCGGGAAATTAATCTTAAAGCGCGGCCACAGATTCAGTCGCATGCTTTCTCCAATCAGGGTAAAAGAACCGCTAATCAATGCCTGACTGGCGATGATGGCAGCAATCGTGGCAATGATGATCCCAATGAGCCGAAACTCCTCAGGCATTACGCCAAAAAAAGGATTAAATCCATTGTCAATAATTTCTTTGGTAAATACTTTTCCACTGTGGTTAGAAATGAGCCAGGCGCCCTGTCCCAGATAGTTCAGGATGAGTGCCGACTTGACAAAAATCCAGGACACGCGTATGTTATCACGTCCGCAATGTCCCAGGTCGCTGTACAATGCCTCTGCACCCGTAGTACATAGGAATACTGCACCCAATATCCAGAAACCGCCGGGATAAAGGGTCAGCAGTCTGATTGCATATAGCGGATTGAAAGCATTGAAAATATATAGTCCGTCGAATACATGAACCACACCCAGTACTGCCAGCATCAGGAACCATACAAACATAACGGGCCCGAAGGTGCGACCAATGGTAGCCGTACCAAATTGCTGGGTAAAAAAGATTCCTGCCAGGATAGCGAGTACGATATATACAATGGTATCGTGAGAAGTATTTGCAAACAACGGAATCTGTTTCAACCCCTCAATAGCAGAAGTGATACTGATGGATGGCGTAATCATGCCATCGGCCAGCAGGGAAGCACCACCGATAATAGCCGGAAAAACGAGCCATTTTTTTCGTCTTCTTACCAGCGCATAAAGTGAAAATATTCCGCCCTCACCATTGTTATCTGCCTTAAGAGTAAGGATAACATACTTAACAGTGGTTTGCAAAGTGAGCGTCCAGATGACGCAGGAAACTGCTCCGATAATCAGGTCGGAAGAAATCATCTTATCCCTGATGATGGCATTGAGCACATAAAGGGGGGAGGTGCCAATATCGCCATAAATAATGCCGAGAGCGATTAATAACCCGGCTCCGGTTAATCTGTTAATACTTTTATTCAAGGAATAGAATTGAAATCAAAAATAATAAAATGAGATGACCCTACCTCTCCCGGAAGTTTATCTGCAGGCTGTTCTGCTCCGTCAATCTTTTTTATATAATATGGTAGATGTATAAGCGTATGCTTATTTTTTTATTTTATTTCGAGAATTGCGCCGGTAATATCGCCGTCTTCTGTCTCCACTATTATTTTTTCAGATAGGGCTGTGGCGATTGATAGTCCTTTATAATCAGGTGTTACCGGAAAGGTTTTGTGACTTCTTTCCACCAAAACCAAGGTTTGGATTTTGGCCGGATAATATTCAAGAAAAGGTTTAAGCGCATAGGAAAGTGTTCGTCCTGAATTGGCGACATCATCGGTGATAATCACGACTTTATCATCAAAGTTTACCGGTTTGCTTTCGGTAATGATTGAAACCTGTAGTGGGCTTTTTTTGTTAATTTCTATCTCAATGATTTTAATTTCGCCATCAAATATCGGTTTCAAAAAATCAGCTATGATACCCGCTATAATGACCCCATTTTCCTTGATACCCGCCAGGATGATCTTTTTCTCATTAAAATTGTTCTCGACAATTTCATAAGCCATTCTTTGCAGTTTACGTAGCGCAGCATCACGTGATAAAATCATCATCAGACAAAAAAATTAAATCAGGCGGCAAAGATAAGAAGTTCGGGATTTAGTTAAAAGAATTCATGGGATAAACGCAGAGAAGGAAAGATCGCAGGGGTTTCGCAAGGAAATATTCTGAGATAGTCCATTTCCCGCACGAGCATATTCTGCGAAAATCAGCGCCATCTGCGGGAGGCCCTCTTCCCGCACGGAAAAATCATCAAACATCAGCGAGATTTTTTGCTCCCGCGGATCACGGGGATGTGCGCAGAAAAATCTGTGAAAATCTTCTGAATCTGCATAACCCATATCCCGATGGGAAATATCTGCGAAAACCAGCAATATCCGCGAGAGAACCTTATCTCACAAAAAAAATCTATCGAATTCCTTTGGAACCTGTGATCCACCAATTTCCCGCAGGGAAATATCTGCGAAAATCAGCGTCATCTGCGGGACACATATCCTGTGAAATCTGCGGGAGCCCCTTTTTCCCATAGGGAAAAACCACGTCCAGCCACTACGCACCCGCCAACACAACCTATCCCTTCTGCAATTTCGCATCTACACTGCCCCGGCCACCGCCGGCTATCAAAGAAATAATCAACAATCCATAAAGAA
>JBIQMB010000454.1:0-3576 GCA_044463745.1 Chitinophagaceae bacterium
AGAAAAATTGATAGTAAAGAAACTGCCAACGAAAAGTTTCCTGAGCTTACTTCTAAGATTGACAAGCTTGTTAAAAGAGGGTTGATCCACAAAAATAAAGCCGCCAATTTGAAATCAAAACTTTCAAAGGCTGTTCAGAAACTGGAAAAGTAGGAATTTAATACCTTATTTATATATTTATAGCCGTTGACCATTCGTCAATGGCTTTTTTCATTTGGCCCCGCTATACGTTTATAAATCGTTCAAAACTTGTTGGTAGAACGATAGGTAGTATCCGCTGACTTACTTTACTTTGCTGCTATGAACTTTCAAAAACTCAATGCTGAGTATTTTTCATCGCTACCCATTGAATACAAAATAAAAGGAGAGGAAATCTTTAAGAATCGGAAAAGGGATTTTAAAATAACCGGCGAGGATGATGGAAATTCGTTGTTGTTGCTTCCATTCAGTTTAAATAGCAACAAGCCCATTAAAGTAAGCATTACCCATACGCCCAAGTCTGTATCGGGCAATTGCACCTGTAAAGATTTCAACCGGTTTGATGCCTGCTCACATGTAGCTGCTGCCACTTTGTTTATGGCCAAAAATAAAGAGTTCGCATTAGTCAATCCCAATCGTGCACACACCGGCATTGAGCTTAAATCAGGTACGGGATACGAACTGGCCTTCTTGTTTCATACAGGCCTGAATGACAGCATCGGATTACGTTTTAAAACAGCATTATTGCTCAGTAAGCAAAACGTAAAAAGCATAGAGAGGTTTTCCGCGCTGCCCCATTTGCGAAACCATTTGTTAGACAGGTTTGATCCCGAAGCAAGAGATTTGATTGAGCAATTGGAGGGCGGACGCAAAGAGTTCATGAATCAGTGGCTTATGCGCGATCCCTTTGCTGAAAATTATAGCGCAGAGCAAACCAATGAAAGTTACCTAAAGTATATCTGGATAAGATTGATAAGGTTATGGCCGGTTTTAAAAGACTGGCAAAACCTCTACTCCTTAAGCGTACCTGATACTTTTAAGATTCAGAACATCAAACCGGCAACCCTTATTAAAGGGGCATTAAATCCGGAATTCTATGTCTACAGAAACCGGCAGAATGTGGTGGTTCAGTTGCTTTTTTCTATTGAAAATAAATCCTATCGTGCGCAGGATGTCTCAGCCGGAAACAAACTTCTCTTAAATATGGATGGCAGGTTTTTTCTGCCTGATGATTTTGAACATGTAAAACTGATGACCGACTACAAGGATGGTGTGAAAAGCTTTCCCTTTACTTCAAAATTAAATATCTGGAAGGATGTCATCACCCCTCTTCAGAACAAATACAAAACAGAGGTGCATCCTGATCTGCAATTGAATATAAAAGAAGTAGAACCTCAACCGTTCGTTCTTGTAGCTGAATACCTGAACAATTACCTGATGCTGATGCCGTATTTTAACTACGATGATAAAATGGTGGCTTATAATGATCAGCAACAGATAACGGGTACAGAAAACGGACAGGATTATTACGTAAATCGGGCACAGGATCAGGAAAAGCGTTTCTACGAAAGTCTTCGTCCACTTCATCCCACATTTTCAAAGCAACTTCAAAGAGAGTTTTTCTATGTACCCTTTCAGGATGTGATGAAAAACAACTGGCTACTGAAAACCATCCGCAAACTACAGGATGAAAACGTGCTGTTAAAAGGGCTTGATAGCCTTAAAAAGTTTAAACACAGTACCAAGACGCCAAAATTCACTCTCAAAGTTTCGAGCGGGATAGACTGGTTCGATTTAAAAATAAAATTCAGTTATGAAGATACCCTCGTACCGCTAAAAGACATTCAAACTGCTATCCTTAGCGGCCAAAAGATGGTGGTATTGGGTGATGGCTCCTTTGGTGTATTACCCGAAGAGTGGCTTGGGCAGTTTGAGGCCATCTTAAGAATGGGCAAGATTGAGGGTGACACATTGAAGCTGGATAAAAAACTTTTCTATCTGTTGCAGGATGTGGAAATAAGTATTAAGGAAGAAAAAGTATTGAAAGAACTTGAAGAGAAAAAAAGATCGCTGATAGATTTCGAAGAAAAAGAGATGGTTCCTTTAAGCCAAAAGATTAAAGCCAAACTCAGGCCTTATCAGTTAGCAGGATTTCATTGGTTGCAATCGCTCGATAATCTTGGCTGGGGTGGCTGCCTTGCCGATGATATGGGGTTGGGAAAAACGCTGCAAACCATCTCATTCCTGCAATTTGTAAAAGAGAAATATCAGGGAAGTTGCAATCTGATTGTTTGCCCCACTTCATTGATTTACAACTGGGAAAGTGAGGTAAAGAAGTTTGCTCCTGATCTCCGTTATATTATATATTATGGCCATGGCCGAAAATTTGATCCGGAATTCCTTAATCAATTCGACCTGATTATCACAAGTTATGGATCCGTACGGAATGACATCGACGAATTGAAAAAACACCTCTTTCATTATATTGTTTTAGATGAAAGCCAGACAATAAAAAATCCGGAAGCCAGAACAACCCGTGTATTTCAATTGCTGAATTCGAGAAACCGGATAATCCTGAGCGGCACGCCCATTCAGAATAACACTTTTGATTTATATGCACAGATGAACTTTCTGAACCCCGGACTATTGGGTAATAAGAACTCCTTCAAAAACCATTTTGCCATCCCCATTGATAAGGAGCAGAATAGGGAGGCCGCAGCGCAACTGCGAAAAATAACCCGGCCATTTATACTGCGCAGAACAAAGGAAAAAGTAGCTCCCGATTTACCGGATAAAATGGAAACAATTCTTTGGTGCCACATGAAGGATAAACAACGCGAATTTTATGAGCGCTATAAAGAAAATTACCGGATCAGGCTGATGAACAAAATTGATGAAAACGGTATTAAAAAATCATCCTTTGAAATCCTGGAAGGACTTACCAGGTTGCGCCAGATATGTGACAGTCCTCAACTGGTGCATGATTTGTATGATAGCATAACGGAAAGCGCCAAGATCCGTGAATTATTGCGCGAACTTGAAGAAAATTCAGGTCATCACAAAGTTCTTATTTTCAGCCAGTTTACTTCTATGCTTGCATTGATCAGAGAAGAGTTTGAGCGAGTCAATATCAGCCATGTATATCTGGACGGTAAAACACCCGGTAAAACGAGGTTAGAGCTGGTCAAAAATTTTCAGGAAAATGAGTCAATCAAGGCATTTTTGATATCACTGAAAGCAGGCGGGGTTGGCTTAAATCTGACTGCGGCGGATTATGTTTATCTGGTGGATCCCTGGTGGAATCCGGCTGCCGAAAGCCAGGCAATAGACCGCACGCACCGGATCGGACAAACGAAGAAAGTTTTTGCGTATAAGATGATTTGTAAAGATTCTATAGAGGAAAAAATTCTTCATCTTCAGGAAAAGAAGAAATCACTTTCAGAAGACCTGATCGGGGAAGAAGCCTCATTTGTGAGCAAATTGACTAAGGAAGATATTGAATATCTGTTCAGCTAAAAAGAGAAGAAGCTCGCAGATTATCTTCAGTAGAGGAGTCCCGTATCCCTGCTTTTAAAAACAGAGCTGGAGCTCTGTTCA
>JBIQMB010000455.1:0-3575 GCA_044463745.1 Chitinophagaceae bacterium
ACCCGTAACGAATTTCCTTTCTAATTTCCTTACTGGTTTTTAATTCTGAAAGGCGGGGCATATAATAAACCACCAGTACCGAACTGACGAATCCAAGATAGTAGTCAGAAATTCTAGTCACAGCTTGCCAATAACCTGCCTCTTGCAAGGATAATGTTGTTATTATTTTGGTCCTTACAATGAATTGCATTACAGGGATGACGGTGCCACTTACAATGGCCATTAATGAAAAAGCCAATAGTTTTTTTAATAAGTTCTTATCAAATTGACTTTTCCTTACCTTCCAATCTATACCTAACCGTTTAAACATTACAACATTGATACACATGATAATCACTCCCACAACAGAGCTGTTAATCAGCACGCCTTTCAACCCAAGATATTGAGAAAGGATAACGATCGATGCCATGCCGATAAGTGATGTAGTGATATTAATGATGGTCAGATTTTTTATTTTTTTTAATCCGTTTAAAATGGAATTGAACAATGCATTTAACGAGACAGCAGTCAGACAAAGACCGAAAACGAGATAAACAACCCAGAAATCTTTGGTTTTGAAGGCAGTTAAGGACAGCAGGCCACTACAAGCCATAACAAAAATGGAAACGATTGCTGAAGAACAAAACAGGATGACAAAAGCCGTACTTATCAATCGCTGTTGCTTATCTTTTTCAGCAGAAAATTCAGCAAGATACTTTACTACCCCAGAAGTGATTGCTCCTGTGCCAAGCATTGCCAGCAAGGAGGTTGTGTTAACAAACTGGCCATAATAGGCCATACCTTCGGGACCAATCTTCAACGCCACTACTTTGGTTACTACAAAGCCAGTCAGGAAGGTTATTCCTGTAGATAAGGAAGTGTAAAAGCTGGTTTTGATAAGGTTCACAGTACATCAGCTTTTATAAAACGATCTAATTTTTTCACTTATGAAATCCACTTCCTCTTTTTTCATTCCCGGCCAAAGAGGTAAACTCAAACAAGTATCGGCAATTTCTTCAGCGATGGGGAAATCTCCATTTTTAAAACCCAGATGCTGATACGCTTTTTGTAAGTGTGGAGGGATTGGATAATGAATAAGTGTTCCAATTCCATTGTCGGCCAAATATTTTTGTAGCTCATTTCTTTTCTGCGTGCGTATGAGGTAAATGTGGTAAACATGTGTAGCGCCTTTGGCAGTTTGTGGAAGGATGATATCACCTACATTTTTAAGCGCCTCATCATACCAGGAAGCAATTTGTTGGCGTTGTTTTGTCCATTGATCCAGATACTTAAGTTTTACGGATAAAAACCCTGCCTGCACTTCATCTAAACGCATATTAAATCCAATCTCTTCATTGTAATATTTTTTATCCGAACCATAGTTTCGCAGTCTTACGATTCTTTGAGCTATTTCAGGATCATTGGTAGTGACGGCTCCAGCATCTCCGAGTGCTCCCAGATTTTTTCCGGGGTAAAAACTGGTACCATTCACCTGGCCGAAGCTCCCGGTCAATTGCCCATTGTAAGAGGCTCCCTGCGATTGTGCGTTGTCTTCCACAACATATAATCGATGCTTAGCGGCAATCCCCATAATCGCGGCCATTTCGCAAGCCTGGCCGTAAAGATGTACCGGCATAATCGCCTTTGTTCTGGGAGTAATAGCAGCTTCAATTTTTTGTGGATCAATATTATAAGTATTGATATCAGGCTCTACAAAAACCGGTGTAGCACCTACATAAGATGCCGCTAAAGCCGTTGCTATATATGTATTAGAAGGTACTATCACTTCATCGCCCTTCCCTATATTCAATGCTTTAAGCGAAAGATGAAGTGCATCCAATCCGTTACTGACACCGATGCAATAACCGGTTTTATTAAAAGCGGCATACTCCTTTTCAAATCTTTTTACACTTTCACCAAGTACATACCATTTTGAATCGAAAAAGTTTTCAAAAGATTGAAGGATTTCTTTCTTGATCAGTTGATTTTGATCATTGAAAGATAAATATGGAATTTGCATTGTTAATTATTTAATCTGTCTGGCCGGATTACCAACCCAGGTCGTATCCGGCGGAATATTATTGATAACCACACTTCCTGCACCTATCATAGCCCTTTCGCCAATTTCAATACCGGGTAGTATCGTTGCATTCGCCCCGATAGATGCACCTTTCTTGATAACCGTTTGCAAAAATTTATCAGGATATTCCTTTGAACGAGGCCTCAGATCATTGGTAAAAGTGGCATTAGGACCAATGAAAACATTGTCTTCAATTCGGATGCCATCCCATAATTGCACACCTGGTTTGATGGTTACGTTGTTTCCGATAACTACATCATTTTCGATAAAGACATGGCAGTTTATATTGCAATTCTCTCCAATTTTAGCATTAGGAAGCACGATACAAAATTGCCAAATGGTAGTGTCCCTGCCTATATTTTTTGATTGTACATCGGATAATGGATGAATATTCATTTTTTGATATGATTGCCGGTTATGATTTTGTCAGGAATAATTATCTAAATCTAATTAGCGAATTTCCATTCTAAATATTTTTCATAATTTCTGATATAATCATTTTCATCAAACTCATGCGAAGTTAAAACCAAACAAATACTTCCTGACGAAAAGTTTATCTCCTTAGCCCAGATTCCGGGCAAAATATGTAAACCCCTGTCTGGTCTATTAAGTAAAACCTGCCGCTGTACCTTGCCGTCGTTCAATAGCACTTCAAAGGCTCCGCTAGCAGCAATCAGAAATTGATGACATACTTTATGCGAATGAGCTCCTCTAGATTCTCCACTGGGGATATCGTACAGATAAAAAACCCGCTTCACATCAAAGGGAAGTTCATTATTATTATTTACAAAAGTAATGTTACCATTGCGGTCACCAATCTTAGGAAGGTAGAGAATGTCGCAATCAAAAACGGATGGTCTGTTCATGAGGATAATTTTTGAAAATCATTAAAGTCGCGAATGTAATCCTCTGCTGCGTATTTGAAACTGCTTAAATGCAGGCTCAGGCTATTGGTAGAAAAATTTTCCATATGTCGCCAGGTTTTAGCGGGCAGATATAACCCGTAATAGGATCGGTTCATTTGAAACCTTTCCTGCTTGTTATCTTTTGAGGTAACGACAATATCGAAACTGCCGCTCAAAGCGATAACCAGTTCTTCCTGCTCATGATAGGCGTGGCCACCCCTGATTTCGCCACCCGGCACATCATAGGTCCAAAAAACGCGCTCTATTTCAAATGGGAGAATTTTTGAATACTCCATAAAAGTGAGATTGCCGCGCGGGTCTGTAATTTTAGGAAGATTTATAAGATATGGTTTTTCCAAAGTTTTAAACAGGATTAAAAATATTTATAAATTAATGAGGACAATAATAAATCAATTTTTGATGAACATAAAAGATAAAGCCGAATTTTAATAAAACCTATTTGTTGTAATAAACACGATCGCTGCTAAGGGGCATGTTGATTTAATAATAAAAGCTTTGCACCTTATTTTTTGTTTACTGAATTTCATGCTGAAAGTTTTATTAATAATCTGTTGTTGAAAACGAGTCTTCCAAATTATAACCGGAATATT
>JBIQMB010000456.1:0-3574 GCA_044463745.1 Chitinophagaceae bacterium
ATGCACGACCATTTCACGGGAGAATATGTGAATGTAGGCATTGTTCTTTATGCTAAGGAAGAAAGATTTTTGAAATGTAAAACAACTACACGGTATAAGCGTATTGTGAGCATGTTTCCACAGGCAGATGGCAGATGGATTATCAGATTGCTCAATAACTTTAAACAACAAATAAACCAAAAAAGCCATCAATTATCTGAGATATTTCAGCCAGGTGATTCGTTAGAACAGGTAACCCATTCAATTCTAAATCGCGATAATAATGCCATTCATTTAAGCGAGGTAAGATGGGGATTGGATATAAATCCGGATGCGGCATTAGAGGATTTGTACGATTCTCAGGTAGAAAAATATTTTGCAGAGAGCTCAGATAGAGGAACCTTGCTTGACGCAGATGTATGGCGCACACGGTATAAACAATATTTTGAAAAGTACGGTATAGATAAAAAATTAAGCTTACATGAGGTAAGTGTACCACGTGATGTAATTTCCTTCGAAAAATCATGGAAAAATGAAATCTGGCACAGCTATGAGCCGCTTTCCTTTGTACTGCAGGGTAAAGAATCCGTAAAGGATAAAGTGTATAAATGGGCAGGTAAATTACAGGGCTTACTACAATCAGAGGAGGCATTGCATTTGACGTTGATGACTTCCATCTCGCCGGATCATATGGATTTAAGGCCATTTATTTTTGAATACCTGCAGGTAAATTCTGAAAAATTAATGGTGGATATTGTGTCCGATGATCAGGCCGAAGAATTAGCGCTGCGTATAAAAACCAAAATGGAACGGCATGACAATCCTTAACCTGCAAAAAAGGCATTGCTTATTGAAAAAATGAACGAAGCAGAAACACGCGCCGAACTAATTGATCCATGGCTGAAAGCTTGCGGATGGGGTGTAACTGAGGGCTCAAAAGTGCTCAGGGAGTACCCGATTACTGCCGGAAAAATACAGATATCCGGCAGGGGTAAGCGTGATGTGGCTGACTATGTTTTGGTTTACAAGGGCATTAAACTGGCGGTGATAGAAGCAAAGAGCGCAGGGTGTGAGGTCGGCGAAGGTGTAATGCAGGCCAAGAAGTATGCATCAAAACTGCAATTGGATACGACCTATAGTACCAACGGAAAGGAGATTTATCAGATATGTATGAAAACCGGTACGGAAGGTTTGGTATCCGGTTTTCTGAATCCGGAAGAATTGTGGCAAAGAACCTTTGCCGAAGAAAATGACTGGCGGGAGAAATTTGCCCATATCCCTTTCGAAGATAAAAGTGGCACATGGCAACTGAGATACTACCAGGAAATTGCCGTGCAGCGTACCATGGAAGCCATTGCTCAGGGTAAAAACCGGATTTTGCTTACCCTGGCTACCGGCACAGGTAAAACGGCCATCGCATTTCAGATAGCCTGGAAGCTGTTTCAGGCACGCTGGTCGCTGAATAAAAATGCCAACAGCAGGCCAAGGGTTTTATTTCTGGCCGACAGGAATATACTTGCTGATCAGGCATACAATGCCATTTCCGCTTTTCCGGAAGATGCCTTGGTGAGGATCAAGCCGGGCGAGATACGCAAGAGCGGCCGGGTGCCCATGAACGGCAGTATTTTCTTTACCATCTTTCAGTCTTTCATGTCGCGTTCGGTGGAAACAGAAGATAATGTGAGGCATTTAGACGCATCGCATTCGCTGGCTGCGGAAGATGAAGCCTATAACGCGGCGGATTATAACTTTGGCCAGTATCCGCCCGATTTTTTTGATTTCATCGTAATAGACGAATGCCATCGCGGCGGGGCCAACGATGAAAGTAACTGGCGGGGCATTCTTGAATATTTTAGTCCGGCCGTGCAATTAGGTCTCACTGCAACACCCAAACGAAATGACAATGTAGATACCTACAAATATTTTGGAGAGCCGGTATATGTTTATTCGCTCAAAGAGGGGATTAACGATGGCTTTCTGACTCCCTTTAAGGTAAAGCGTATTAAAACCACCTTAGACGATTATCGCTATACTACGGATGATATTGTGCTGGAAGGGGAGGTGGAACGTGACAGGCTCTATGAAGAAAAAGATTTTAACCGGAGTATTGAAATTATAGAAAGAGAGACCACGCGGGTGAAAATTTTTCTGAATGAAGCCAACCAGCAAGAAAAGGCTATTGTTTTTTGTGCCAACCAACCGCATGCTGCCTTGATTCGGGATCTGATTAACCAGCATGCAAAAAGCCGTGATCCTTTTTATTGTGTGAGGGTTACCGCCAATGACGGGGAGGAAGGGGAGAGGCTGCTTCGCGAATTTCAGGATAATGAAAAAACGATTCCCACTATTCTAACCACTTCGCAAAAGCTATCCACAGGTGTAGATGCCCGCAATATCCGCAACATTGTTTTACTGCGCCCGGTAAACTCCATGATTGAGTTTAAACAAATCGTGGGGCGTGGAACACGTTTATTTGAAGGGAAGGATTTTTTTACTATTTATGATTTTGTAAATGCTTATAAACTCTTTAATGATCCTGAATGGGATGGCGAACCCATGCAGGAAGAGCCTTGCCATACATGCGGAAAGAATCCCTGTGAGTGTGAATATGCAGCACCAAAGCCATGTGCGGTCTGTTTACAGAGGCCATGTATTTGCGAAAAAGCACCGCCAGAACCTTGCAAAAAGTGCGGTGAGTATCCCTGCGTTTGTGTTAAAAAAACAAAGGTGAAATTGAGAGACGGTAAGGAAAGGGAAATTCAGCACATGATATCTACATCTTTTTGGAGCGGCAATAAACCCATATCTGCGGAGGAGTTCCTGACTAATCTATTTGGGGAGCTGCCCAGACTTTTCAAAGACGAAATGGAGTTACGGAAGCTTTGGAGCCATCCTTTGACCCGGCGTACTTTGTTAGAGAAGCTGGATGCGGCAGGCTTTCCGAAAGGCGATCTGATCACTCTGCAAAAGCTGGTAGATATGGAAAAAAGTGACCTGTACGATGTTCTGGAATATGTATTTAACGGCGAGTATGTAGCCATGAGCAGGGAAGCGCGTGCCAAAGCTGCCCAGGCTACTATTTTTGCGCTCCTGAATGAAAAGCAAAGAGAATTTATATCCTTTGTTCTGAGTAAATATGTGGAAACGGGTGTGGACGAACTGGACCAGGAAAAACTGCCCATTTTACTGACCAACAAATACCAATCGCTCGAAGATGCAAAAGCCGTTCTGGGCGATGTGCCGGGCATCAGCAAATTATTCATTGAATTCCAAAAACATCTCTACGGCGAACGGGTAGCATGATTGCCCACCCACCTGTTTTCGACCGCCAGGACAAGCCAGCGTGGATGGGCAAAACAATCCAACATGTAGGGCAAAATGCCAAGCCAGCGTGATGGGCAAAACCCCAAGACAGCGTGGATGAGCAAAACGCCAGGGCAGCATAAATTACTTTTCCAGTTTTCAAGCCAATTCAAAAAGCTGTATTCACTTTGATGTGCACTAATTTTTGGAAAGTTCTAGCAATCTGCATTGCTTTCCTGCAATTATTTTATGCTGCAAATTTGGATATATCAGATAATTTGTATAAACTTTG
>JBIQMB010000457.1:0-3571 GCA_044463745.1 Chitinophagaceae bacterium
ATTTCTTTTCGCTTATCCCGTCTGGCTGCATAGCGTAACAGTTTGCTTTTATTCACATTGTATTTGGCAAATGCCTGTTCGTATAGTTTGTGAATGTCTAAGCCTATAGGCTGTAAAAACTGCTCGTGTTCAAACCAGGCATTGACCAAAATGCCTTCAATGCTGGGGGATAGGTAGTCACCTGATCGTTCCGTTGGTGTCTCAGAAATCAATGCCGTCAAAATGATGGCTTCATCTTGTGGGATGAGGTATCGGGCAGTTGTCTCCTTGTCTGGTTGCAGATAGACCTTCTTACTAAATGAAAGCATTTCACCAAATAAAGCATCCAGTTCATCTTTATTCAAAGCAAGAAAGACCCAATACTTGGAGATGTTTCCCCCGGCAATTTCATTCAACATAAGGGTGTCCCACATAACGATTTCACCTGTGTAAAGCGCCTTTACTCGATTATAAAGTCTTTTGGATTTTAAACTGAGTTCCGGAGCAAACTCAGGTTTGTAATCAAAGGTGTATAGACCTCTTCCAATTTGATAAAGAAGTTTCTCTTTTTTTAGTTGATTAAGTCTCCAGGCTATGGTGCTGCCAGATAAATCAGGAAAATACTCTTGAAGAGCACCTGTGATTTCTTCGGTAGTAAACTCCTGTTTACCAGAGAAATGATTTCTGAGATTATGTGCTAGATCAGTGTTTTTCATACTACGATCAACAAATATAACATTTATTTTTAAAATTCAAAACTTTGGCAAGTAAAATTATTTACTGCCGAAATATTGATTTTTCCATGAACTGCGGTTTAGGATTTTATGGAAATAGAGGAAGCTAAGGATTATTCCATCCTTAGCTTTCAGAATTTCTGAGTTTTCTCAAGTGAGGTGTTTATGTACTGGTCGTGTGTTTGATGGAATAAGACCTGATTTCAAAAAGTTGCAACGCAACCTTCGGCCGCCTTTGCCTGAATGCTCATAGTGTTAGCTGCCAGATAATTCTGCCTATTGAATTCTTGAGCAAAGCATCCGGAAAATTCTGCTTACGTTCTTGCGGGCTTCGGCGTACCTCTCACGTAATTGAGTGAATACTTTTAAGAAATGTATGATGAGTCCGGGAACCATTGGGAGTTATTTGAAAGTCACGGTTGGGACTTGTATCCCTATTTCCAGAATCCTCAAAGCTGAAAGAATCTAAAAAAACGAATATTACAGGTATTATCAGCAGATTAATACTTGGCGAAGTATTGCATATGTAGAGATTGAATTGGCTAAAAGTTTACAGGGAGATAAACGCGTCAAAATGATTGAGGGGGGATTGAATATTTTAATAAAGTAGAATTGTCTGGCCCAAATTCATGTTCTTTTGTCTTACTCGTGCTTATTTTTTGTTAGACAATAAAGATAAGTCACTCCTGTGTCTGAAGAAATGGATTTTAGAAGAAGATATCTGGGGATCCGGCCGGTTTTATCGACGACTTCGATAACATTAAGGATCAAGAGATTTTTAAAAATTTAACTAGTCAAAAATGTATTCAAAAAAAGAGGAAACATATTCTGTATTCATGTTGCCTATCTTTTTTTTTGCTGCGATTTATCTCTCCTTTTTTTAGATTCTAGAGAATCTCCATTATTTTGAATTGGACTATTTTTTAACTGATTCAGTCGCTTCAAGTCTTCCAAAAAAGAGTTCGAGTTTTGTACCAGCGGGATCACAAGAAGCCTCGGAATTTTCCGGGGCTTTTTTATTGATGTATGAGTGCGCTGGGGATGGATGTTTCGGTATGGGTCCTGGGTTCTCCGCCGCGGCGGACAGCCGGATCACAATAGCCTTAGAAAAAATCTAAGGCTTTTTGATTTTATGCCATATTGCTACATTTTATATTCAGAGAAGCTTGATAAATATTATGTGGGCGCCTGTACAAATCTGGATAGACATATGTACGAGCATAATATTGGTCATTCTAAATTTACCTCCTCAGGAACACCATGGATTTTATGCTATAAAGAAAAATTCACCACTTTACCAGAAGCAAAAAAAAGAGAAGCTTACATCAAAAAACAAAAATCAAGAAAGTTTATTGAAGGGTTGATCAGTTCTGCGTCAGCTAATAAGTAATTTATGGGTCCTGGGTTCTCCGCCGCGGCGGACAGCCGGATCACAAAAAGCCACGGAATTTCCCGAGATGAGACAAAGGAACATTTCCTGCCGGAAAGGGGTGTCCCGCAGATTGCGCTGATTTTCGCAGAATTTTCCCTTCGGGAAAAAAGGGCATGCAGATATAGGGGGTTTTTCTTTATGCGTGATTTCTCGTGAACTAACAATCCCGTCGATTTATTGATTATTTCTCTATGGGGCTTTTGAAGATGACGTTAATTCTCGCAAATTATTTCCTATCGGAAATGGGGTATCCCGCAGATGACGCTGATTTTCGCAGAATTTTTCCCTGCGGGAAAAAGAGTTCCCGCTGATTTCCGCAGATATTTCTCTGCCCTTGCACAGAACAAGTGGCAAAAATTTACCTGGATCGATATTCCACAGCCCGATCAGATTGATCCATATCATTACCAGGATTAGATAGTGTCAGGAGAATGACATAAGTGTCCACGTCTGGTTTATACTTCCAAGAGGTACTCCATTCCCAGTTGCCATCAGGGCCTACTTCAATGGTCTCCTTATTGCCAGGCGCACGGTTTCCTCTCCTGATATAATCCAACCTGATGTCGAGTTTGAGGCCGGGGCCTCCCTTACCTATCAGTTTAAACTTTTCATTGTATTGTACTCCCCAGGCAGCATCCCATATCGTGCCTGCAGAAGTGGAAGGAAAATCAGGGGCTGTATAAGTAAAGGTTGTCAACTTTGGCGGGGCTATTTTTTGAGTAAGACGAACCCGAACTTTATTTGAGTGTTTGGAATCTTCAGCCCGTACCTGCTGACTGTGTATCGTATATTGAATGTCGTAAGCTCCATCCGGAGTCGAAAAATTTCCGGTTGGTGTTCTCCATACTCCATTTTGATCCGCTTGGCTTTCCATGCGGTGAATTGTTTCTTCTTTCTTTCTTTTATTAAAATAAGTAACAAACACATCTGTTTTAACTAAACTGTTGGGAAGGGCCATTCCTGCTATTTGAAAGCGGCCATTTTCCAAGACTGCGTAATCCTGTGGACTTACAATGACAGGATCGGGCACCGGCCCAAGGTTCACCGGATCTTCTTTTTTCTCAGGCAATTTTGGAATTGTTGTTGGTTTCTTTACTACGGCATTGGCTTTCAGTAATTGTGGTTTGATGTTCATAACCATCACAGCACCTTGTTTTGGTTTCACAGTCAACCTCGCTTCTCGTGATGCACCCTTGCCTTCGGCAAATTGTACAGCCTTGATCGAATAACTAAGATTCTGCGCTCCCTCCGGAGCCCATAAACTGATAGGAACGCTTTGCCAGTTACCCTGTCCATCAGCTTTGATTCTGAATAAACCCAGATGTTCTTCTCCACCATTATATTTTGAATGCACGTTTAGTTCTATTGTAGCCCCTTTTTCACCCTTCCCTTTTATCACCAACGGCGAACTTACTTGTTCATTCGC
>JBIQMB010000458.1:0-3568 GCA_044463745.1 Chitinophagaceae bacterium
TCTGAAGGTGGTGGTGTCCACATCCAGCCTGGATCTTGGGGTTGATTTCAGACCGGTGGAAACGGTTATCCAGGTCGGGTCTCCAAAAGCCGTTTCCAGGTTTTTGCAGCGGGCAGGACGAAGCGGCCACAGTCCGGGCGAAGTAAGTAAGATTTATTTCGTACCTACCCATGCCCTCGAACTTACCGAACTGGCTGCCTTAAAGGAGGCGGCGCGGTTGAACATCATTGAAAGCCGCGACCCCATGCTTTTATGCTTTGATGTGCTGTTGCAATATCTCACCACGCTCGCTGTTTCGGATGGTTTTGTGGCTGAAGAAATCTTCGAAGAAATCAAATCTACTTATTGTTTTTCTGATATCACTCAGGATGAATTTGCAGAATGCATTTCCCTTCTGCATAATGGTGGCGCGGCTTTGAAGGAGTATGATGAATATCAGAAACTTGTTTTAGATGAAGACGGGAAATTTAAGGTAACGCGTCCGAGCATAGCGATGCGACATAGGCTGCACATCGGAACCATCGTCAGCGACCCCATGATGAAGGTGAAAATGATAACCGGAAGTTTTGTTGGCGTCATTGAAGAATACTTTATTTCGCGGCTCAATCCCGGCGACGTGTTCACGCTTGCCGGCAGAAAACTGGAATTCGTGCGGGTAAAAGATATGACAGCTATTGTTAGAAAGTCGAGTGCAAAAAAATCGATCGTTCCCAGTTGGACCGGCGGTCGGATGCCGCTTTCTTCCAACCTCGGTACCCTACTCAGAAGCCAGATAGCTTTAGCAGCCGGGCCGCAGGAAAATCAACCGGAAGAAATCCAAACGCTCAAGCCGATCTTTGATCTCCAGAAATATTTATCTCACATTCCTCTGCAGAATGAGCTACTCATTGAACACATAGAAACCAACGATGGGTATCATCTTTTTGTGTATCCGTTTGAAGGCAGGCTGGTACATGAAGCCATGGCGGCCATTATCGCATGGAGACTGAGTCAGATCGTTCCTATGACCTTTTCTCTTGCCATGAATGATTATGGTTTTGAGCTTCTAAGCGACCAACCCATCCCGTTGGATGAAGGGAATATGGATATAATTTTTTCACCCGAAAATCTGACCCATGATATTCAAAGCAGCCTGAACAATATTGAAATGGCCAAACGGAAATTTCGGGAAATTGCGGTAATCGGTGGCCTGGTTTTTCAAGGACTGCCCGGGAGTAAAAAAAAGGCCAGGCATCTGCAAGCATCAGCAGGTCTGATCTTTGACGTCTTTTCAGAATATGACCCGCAAAACCTACTTTTACGACAGGCTTATCATGAGGCAATGGAGCAACAAATGGAAGAAGCCAGATTGAGAAATCTTATCGAAAGAATTCAGAACTCAAAGATTGTGATCACCTACCCCCGCCGGCTTACTCCCTTTTGCTTTCCGATTAAGGTGGATAGCCTTCGCGAAAATCTCACTTCAGAAAAACTGGAAGACAGAATTAGAAAAATGATTGAGTGGAATAAGAACGGTATGTAGCCAATATCTAAAAAAGTTGGATTAGAGATTCGTAAAACCATTTCTGATTTCTTAAAGTAACAAATCCGGGTCAATCTTGCCATACAGATCAGGCCGGGATAATCCTGATTCATATTATTGGAAACAGGCGGCGCATAAAAATCATCAAAAGCCAATAAACCAACCCTTGCTTTTGGAAAGTTTCGCCATGAATGTGCTAAGCAGGAAAGAAGAATCAGACTATCTTAAAGCTTCGGGAAGAGGCTATGAGTTATCCAATTAAACTTTTGGAAAGTTATAGTTAGTCTTCAATAGTTAGGCTTTTCCTGGATAAAATTCTACCCGACAGGGAAAGTTCTCTTTTCTAAACTTTCCAAAGATCTGGATACCTCTTTTGAGATTAAAGGAAGTGGCGGGAACATCGCTTGTCTAACCTCGCAAGGGAGACTACAAAAGAATCGGATAATTTATTTAACCCTTTTACTCTTTTATAAATCAGTAGAATTCATAAATTGCACCAATGAAACGAAGCCTTCTCATCGGTGTCTTTTTCCTGGTCTGCTTCATCGCACAGGCGCAGGATTTTCAAAATACGTTTGATAGATTCAATGGATCATACATTCCTGAAAGAATCCATATTCATTACGACAAAACATCGTATGCAGCGGGCGACACCATCTGGTTTAAGGCTTATGTCATGCAGGGAACGGTGCCAACCGCTCTCAGTAAATCTTTGTACATAGACTGGACAGATAAGGATGGAAAAATGATAACCCGAAGTTTTTCTCCCATCGTAGGCGGTTCCACGTTTGGGCAGGTTGCCATCCCCGTCGAATATAATTCTACGTTTATTCATGCCCGGGCTTACACCCGATGGATGCTAAATTTTGACAGCTCATTTCTTTACAACAAAGACCTGCATGTATTATCCGCCAATAAAAGTAAACCGGCTAACGAAACCGTTCGTACATTATTTAATGTCTTTCCTGAAAGTGGCAATCTTGTAGAAGGGTTGAATAATAAAATAGCATTTAAAGCCGCCGATACCTACGGCCGGCCGGTTAAGGTAAAAGGGAATATGCTGGTAAATGGCTCTCCATCCGGATCATTTAACACTGTACATGATGGTATGGGATTCTTTTTTCTCAATCCTATCAAAGGCCGCACCTACTTAGTGTCGTGGCAGGATAGCACGGGAACCAAACATACCATGAATTTGCCAGCGGTGATGCCCAAAGGGCTTATCCTTCAGTTAAAGGACAATGATAAGAATAAAATATTTTCGGTTCAGAATAATGACTCCACGGTACAAACCATTCACATGATTGGAACAATGTATCAACAACAGGTTTTCAACATCACCCGCACCTTAAATAATGGAGTCACGCAGGGTATCATTCCGACTGAAAGTTTACCAAGCGGCATTTTGACCGTTACGGTTTTGAATCAGGATTTTCAGCCAATGGCCGAACGTATCACATTCATCAATAATAAGGAATACAAATTCGAAACCGAGATGAATGTGGCTCACTGGGGACTTAATAAAAGAGCCAAGGACGAAATAGAAATAACCATTCCGGAGGGAATGACTGCAAGTTTATCCGTTTCGGTTACAGATAATGCAATTGATTTTGATACCACCAGTTCAATTGTCACAAGCCTGCTTTTGAGTAGCGAGTTAAAAGGTAAAATTTTCAATCCTGCTTTTTATTTCTCCGAAAATGATTCGGCCGGCTATTTTCTCGATCTGGTGATGCTGACAAACGGCTGGCGCAAAATTTCATGGGCTGACCTGGCCAAGGGAAAGTTACCGGCCATCACCTTCAATCCCGATACAACCTATCAAACCGTATCGGGAAAAATATATGGTGCCACACCGGTACAACTCAGCAATGCCGGAGACATCGTCTTAATCATCAACCAAAAAAATCAGAACGAATGGCTGTCGGCACCGATCAAGAGAGACGGAACCTTCGAAGTGGGCGATTATATGCTCTTTGATACAGCCACCGTTTATTTTCAGCCACCGAAGAATAAATTGCTGCAACAGGTTTCGGTTCAGTTTAT
>JBIQMB010000459.1:0-3559 GCA_044463745.1 Chitinophagaceae bacterium
ATTAAACCTTTCAACTTTATTCAAAACCATATCTGATGGTTTATCAATCCGTAACATAGAGGGCTCAACATATCTCTTAAAATGAATAACAGAGGTGGGTGCTGCAGATATATTTACAGGATTGTTTTCGGGCACGTCCGTTGGTCCGCCGCCGGTAATATCCTGAAGCCTTACCCGAAATTCATAACTATGGCCATAGCGTAAGGGGACATTCGCAGATACCTCTTCAAGAGCCTTATCCGCATTGACCTGCTTTGGTGTGTTGTCATTTAAGGCGGCCAATGCCTCATTATTTTTATAAATCAATATTGCATCACTATCCTTGAGCACTAAACTCTTTCCGATCCAATTAGTATAATACATCGGCAGCCAGAAAGTTTGGGTAGTATCATTATCCGGCTGCGTAGGAAAAACCTGATAGGGCAATTCCAATTCTTCGTTGGCATTATTTCCAATGCTTGTTCCCTGTATTTGATAAACGGCTTTACATTTCACCTTGTTCAAACTTTTCCATTGCGCGCCAGGTAAACTCTCTTTCACATCTATCCGATAACCAAATACACCCATAGGTGCATCAACACGGACTCCCGCCTCCTGCGGATTTTCGGCCATTTGTCTGATGTACCATATTAAAATTTGTTCATCATCCCAGGCCAGTCTGATGCCGAGATCTTTTACAGGAGCGAATCCATCCTGCGATTCGATTAACAAGTTTCCACTTACGGGCTGTGCGGCATGGATTATTTTTGCAAATCCATCATTGTATTCATTGGCTTCCTGAAATATTTTATCCCATTCGCCTTTTGGTTCCGGATCCACAGCATCTGATAATTTACGATAAAGTACCGGAAAAAGTAAAGGAGCGAATACAGGGCGCGATTCTCCCACTATAAGCTTTGGCAATCTTGCTGCATATCTTTTTATAAAAGGCCCTTCAGCATCTTCTAACAACTTGTCCTGAATCGATTGAAAATCTGTATTTATAATGTCTGCATAGATATAACAACCTTTCTCAAAAAGTGCAGCATCATCTGCCACGGATACTTTTGCAGAGTATATCATACCGCACGCTCTGGCAAGCATAGGCTGCCTTAAGAGATGCGCGTACAACTGTCCCCAGCTTACTTCTTCCTTTCCCTGCCAATCAGTTTTTTTTACCGCTTCTTTGCGCACAGCGCAATGATAACTATCATCTGTTTTCGCATTGGGATGTCGCGGTGTGGTGAAGTTAAAAGCATTGCGATAGCTTTCAGGCAAATATTTGCTGACGCTGGTTTCTTCCGATCGTATCGGATCCAACTTGTCACCTACATGGTCCAGTGTAATCTTGCCCGCAAATTCAGTAGCTATTGCCTGCAGTATTGATTTCTTATTCGGCGCAGCGTCAACGATTACAGACTTCTTTACGGGCATACGCAAAGGTGCGGTTGCATTGCTCAGCGGAAATTCATCCAATCCTTTTACGATAGAAATTTCGAACTCCGGCATCAGATCTGCAAAGGCCGCGGCGGTATCATCCGGGGCTGGCAAGCCGGTGGAAAATGGCAGAAAGGGATCGTAATTGCGCGGAATTAAAGCAATATTTACCGACAGGTTTGTACCATCAAATCCCTGAGGAAAAACCATTACCGTGTATCTTCTTTTATCTTCCATAATTGTAGTATTGTGCTTGGAGTTTTATTAATTGATAATTAGAGAATTAGAGATAATCAAGATCCATATTTGCTGTCTGCTGCAGCTACCTGCCTGTCTTCGGCCCAGGTTTTAGAGAAACTAATATTGATGATAAAGGCGATGCTGATATCAAGCGCAAAGGTCACCTGCGCTGAACAATCAGTTCTGTTTTCTGCTATGTGCCTTACAATAATACCCTTAGCCTCAATGGTAATAGTGATACTGACGATGCCACCAAAAATATCGGCATGGCCCCTGAAATACATAATGGCCGCCAGGCTAATGGTAGAGATATCTGCATTCATTTCTACCCCTACCAAAAAGGTTACGCTCACATTAGCTATCACCGGAAATCCTACAACTATCTGAGCTCCGAAACCAAACTTGAGTCCGAGGCTGGGCCCGACTTTTGTATCAGCAGCTATTTTCACATCAACTGAACCAATAGCAAATATGCTCCCCACACCTACAGAAAAACACATAACCTGCAAGCCACCATGAAACTGAAGATATGCACCGGCTGTCGGAAGCAATTGTTTAGGATCGGTCGTAACTTTCAATGCAGCATCAAAATATACTCCAAGACTCAGTGAGGCTTCTAATTTCAAAGGGGTTTGCAGACTGTTATACAATTGTTCAGTGGGGGGAAAACGAATGAGCCCGATCTCTTTTTTCGCTTCAAACTTGTACTCCCAAATTTCACCTGCATTGCTCATAGCTACTTTTAAACCCTTCTTTAATGCTTCTCCATAATCGCCTGTGCTGAGTGCAGCGAGCATTTCCAAAATTGCGATCACGGGTTTCAATGCATCACTGAATTCTATCTCCGGCGTAGGAAGGCCACCATCACCATTACTATCGCCTTCATACCCTGTTTCTTTCCCTTTATTAGAATTAAAATTCCCCTTGATGGTCATGATCTTTTTCATGGGTCCCAAATCCACAACCATGGCAAGGTTATTAAGGCGGCTCTTCCATTGATCCTCCATTTTATTTGCAAAAGATTCCACATCGAAATCCAACTTGCCCGGATTGGTACCCTTATTTTTTGGCGTTGCCTTGTATTCAATATAAATTTTCAAAGCATCCATATCCACGAGATATACATTGAAGTCAGGTACATCAAATTGAAGGGCTTTATTCATAATGCCGCCGGCTCCTTTCTTTAAAAGGCTTAATCCCTGCTGCACCACCTCCTCACCTACTTTTTCAGCCTTTATTTCCATTAATTCTAAAACGGCTTTCCCTCCATCTTTCAAAATATTTTCGGTAAAAGCCTGCACCCCATCTGCATTCAGCATAGGCATAGCTTTACCAAAATTGGTGATGGCATCTCCAATATTTGGAAAAATTCCTTTGCCCGTCATCATGCGGTAAGCATCCGCAAAAATGGGTGGTGTCTTACTGAGCAGTTTGGGCACAATGTCGGGGCCGGGAGCAAAAAATCCATAAGAAGGCGTGAGGAACAAGACTTTTTGTGTGGATGTATTTTGCAGATACCCGAAGTTGATTGTGTCAGCGGCTACCTTCCGAATAATCTCACGGGGATGCGCAATGCGTAGTAAATTACCGGTTACAACTGCGGGGTCAATCACTTTATTCTTTTTCCACTTGCCTTCACGTATCAGCGGCACAGGATAATTTTCAGGGAGTGGCGTTACCTCACCTGTTCCGGTTTCATGCTTTACAATACTCCAGCTACCATCTTTTGGTAATACTACATTGCCCCTTGCTGCCACTACAAAAATCGTTTGGTTAAGTGCATCTATTGATGGGCTTACATCAACCCGGCTAAGCCTCATTTGCTGGTTATTGTTATTAATATCGACCACGCAATCTACGTCTGCGCCAATGGTGCCTCCCTGCAAACTGAGCAATTCCTGAA
>JBIQMB010000460.1:0-3552 GCA_044463745.1 Chitinophagaceae bacterium
GAGGGCTCTTCTTTATCAAGAAAATTACCCAATGCAATGTTTGGTAGTCTCCCATGTATAAATAAAGGTTCTATTTGTTGTGCATTTGCTGTGGGTAACATATTTAACAATCCCAGCAAGCATGCGAGCGCTAGTTTTTTAATCATAAAAAATGATTTGAATGGATGAGAAAAAAGGAAACTTCACCGGGCTTTGCGGGCGTTATCTGCACATGAGAAATAAGATATGCCCGCGCGGCCCGGGGTGGTTATTCAGGGTCGCGAGGCTCACGCGAATATTGCGCCTCCATCAGGCTCCTTGCCTGGTTGGTCATGCACCATAGGCGCAGCCTGACAAGCATACGGTAATTTTTGTACCGGCTAAAGTGAATATTTGGTTTTTCGTGTTGGCGATAATGAGTGTGACGATTTGTAATACCCTGTTGTTTCACCAGATTTACCAAAATGAGCTGGCGTACATGCCTGGGCGCTTGTACGTGACTCAGAAGCGATTGAAGTTTTATTTGCCTGCTCAATTTTTGATAAATTAAATTTCAAAAAAACGTTTTTCAGGTTAGCCGTTCAGTCAATTGGTAAACGTGCAAGTAAGACCAAAACCTCATTGTATCCTACTGCTTTTGATTGTACTTTACATATTTTTTTAATGAATGAAATTCAATGCTTTAGAAAAATTATCAGATATTCGTATTGTAGATTACAAGCAAAGCAGTAGTTTCATACCATAAAAGGAATAATTTTTATGTACACCACGGAGAAAAAACCTATTCATGAGGGCCGTAATGTGAAGCGGATACGTGAAATTATGGGTATTAAGCAAGACCGGTTAGCGCACGAGCTGGGTCTAAGCCAACAGGCCATTTCACAAATCGAACAAAAAGAAAAACTGGACAATGATCTGCTGCAAAAAATCGCTGACGTTTTAAATGTGCCTGCCGAAGCCATCCGGAATTTTGATGAAGAAAAGGCCATTTACAATATCCAGAATAATTACGATAATTCAACCAGTAATGTAAACTACCAGTTTAATTCAATTGACAAGATAGTGGAACTCTACGAGGCGCTTATCCAAAGTGAAAAAGAGAAGGTAGAACTACTTGAAAAAATGCTTGAACTTAAAAAGCAAAGGAACTAATCCCCGGTTCTTATAAAACATTGCGTAGATCTACGCTCATTTTCCGTAGTGCTACGCTGTAGGGAAATGGCTTTAAGGGTTAGCTTGCAATATGAATAATCGCATTCTTATTGGTCAGGAACAATCAGATACAAATAGCCGGGATTCTACAAAGGACATTCATCTCTTTTCGGTTAAAAAATTTGATGGAAATAAAAGCCTGTATTTTGTAAATAATGCTTCATGCCGGGGCCTTGAAGGTTATGCGGTAAGGATAGCGAATTTCCAGGATAAAATACATGATTACCAGGCTTTGCTTCAGGAAATCAAAAAGAAGTATGATGCACTCAGATATACCGAAGATGTAATCGATGAGAGTTCTTACGTTCAATAAAGACTGCGTCAAAATTGCCGATGAGAGAGGAACCTTTTTAGTTTTCCCGAGAAATGGCAATACTGCCACAGATGAAAAACATTTGAATAATGTCGGGTGGCTGAGAATCGAAACTATCTGATAAGCCGATTTTGCCTGGACACGCCACTATCCGCAATACGAAAAACATAGATGTGTTTGGTAAACCATTCAAAAAGGATTTTTGAAGGAAAATTTGACCTTTGCAATATCTATTAAGGAAAGGGGGCTAAGTGGAAATATCCTCGCGAAGGAAACAAACATCAACCAACTAAACTACTCAGTTATGGAAATAAAGCAAGATGTAATGTCAAACTAATTACAATTCGTTTTATCTTGGTTTACTGAAAATAGAACTGGTTTTTAAACGAATGCATTACCCTCCCTATCATTTCTTTTCTTATTCCAATTTCTAAAAAGAATAATGTTTTTGAGATTGCAAGTATTTTATTTGTTAGAGTTTGCAGAGATTCAGAATCTACAACACTTTCCGTCTTGTAGCTCATATGTGTATAATAATTTCTATTTTTTATAAAATGGATTAAATCATTCTCAGTGACATCTTTCAGCAAGGATTTGTATAAAATAAAGGGTTTTAAAATCCATATTTGTCTGAATCCTTTACCATTTGTATTTATAGAATTCGCCCAATCATTCGCCTCTTTTTCAATGTCCTTGTTTATTATTCTCTTAGATAAGTTCTCCAGAATTCGCATAGCGGATAAAAAGCGATTAACAGATGAATGATTACTAAGAGCGTCGGAAAATAGGTCCTCAATGACAGAATTTTGTTCCTTAAACGTCATCCATCTTTTAAATAATTCAGTCACATCGTTCTCAATCTCATTAAATTCATACCATGTTGTACCCTTGAGCTGCACGTTCACATCATTTCTGTAAGGTATCATAGAAGAATGAGCATGGACTGCAAAATTTTTATAAAAAAATACAAGGTTAAAGACTAAGAATCTTTCAAGGAAAAATGATTGAAAAAATTTTTTCGCTGAATTTAAAATATCCAAGAGTTCATATCTATTTCTTGGATGATCGCTACTAACAATGATATAGGTTTGTGGCTTGAAATGCACTTCCCACCCGAACTTTATCCTGGCCTCGTAATACAAATGAATTCGGAAGTCTTTAAAGCTTATAATAAATTCCTTCTCATTCTGGATTGCAATCTGCTGATAATTTGAATCGGAAGTAATGGCATAATACTTTGGATTAAACCATGTACTTAATAAAGGGATATGGCATTTTACGCTCGAGAATTTATCTTCTGCATAATCTGTGATATAAACAGCCTCGTGAAAACGTATTACCTTGTGCGTCGATATTGAACTCCAATGGGCCGATAAAATAGAGCCATTAATCAAATGTAAAATGTGCCCATTTTTAAGTGTAACCGATACCGATAATAAATTTGGGATATGATTTTTGCAGTCATATCTTAATTCTGACCAATTATCTTTGAGAGTTAGAAATCCTTTAAATGTAGCATTCGAGTGAGCATTGCTAAGGATTTCTACTTCTAGTTCTTTACCGAATATTATATCCATTAATAGATTTTTTGTGATTCATCAAAAAATAAAAAACATAGACTAAGTAAACATTTTATTACAGTGAATGACTTACTTAATTCAGGGCGATAATATATCTATGAAGATAACCATTTAGGATTAATCGATCCTCAATTTCCTTTAAGCTGAATTGATTGAATTGGAAGATGAATGATCTGATCTTCCCCCGCATTGGCAATCGGTGGATAAGTAATGCCCAATGGCTTTTGAGATATCCATACATTAAATCTGTCTGTATTAATTCCGGCACTATCTGAAATTGATTTGATGTAGAATCCGTCAACATTTATTTCACCAATAACAAAATTACCAGGGTTGTTGGAAAAACACATGATGCTGGGCGGTATCTCAAATGCAGGCAGTCGTTTTCCTAAAATGGTTGTTAAGGAATTAAATTTTATAAAACGGTATCCTTCATGTTTTCCGGAAATTTTCTTGGAAAAGGAATGG
>JBIQMB010000461.1:0-3541 GCA_044463745.1 Chitinophagaceae bacterium
AACTGTTTGCTTTCCATAATGGATCACTGCCTTCAGAGTCTGCATTATGTAAATGTGATAATTAGCGGCAAAAAACCCTCTCGCCAGTGGCTCACCATTGAAGAAGCTGAAACGCATTGTGCCAAAGGGATTGGTATTTTTGATTGGGCCAGCAATGATGAAGGCGGAGAGCCGGATGTAGTGATGGCCTGTGCCGGGGATGTACCCACACTTGAAACCCTGGCTGCCGTTTCTATTCTCAGAAAATCATTGCCTGACCTTAAGATCAGGGTGGTGAATGTGGTAGATTTAATGAAGTTGCAACCGGCGACAGATCATCCTCACGGGTTGAGCGATGCAGATTTTGATGCTCTTTTTACAACCGACAAGCCGGTCATCTTTGCATTTCATGGTTATCCGCGGCTTATCCATGAACTCACTTATCGCAGGTCTAATCATGCAAACATTCATGTACGGGGCTACATTGATGAAGGTACGATTACCACACCGTTTGACATGACCGTAATGAATAAACTGGATCGTTTTGATCTGGTTCAGGATGTGGTTACACGTACACCCAAACTTAAGGTTACCGGTGCTTTTTTGAAAGAGGAAATGAAGAATAAACTGGTGCTTCATAAAAATTATATTTATAAGCACGGAATAGATATGCCCGAGGTTAGAGATTGGGAATGGGATTTATAATCGCAGTCAATAGTATACATAGCCGATTGTTAAACCATCGTGTACAGCGTTGTGCAATCAAGTGCGTACGATCAATTTCGTACAAGCAATTTTTGGATAGCCTGTACAACCCTTTCAGGCGTGGCATCATCAGGGATATCTATTAACTGGTGCTGATAAACATATTGCACTACCTGGTTAGAGCTCATCCGATCCTTCGGTGGGTGAAAATGCAGAACTTCTGACGGCACCTTCCATGGAGTATGTTGTGGATTGGTAAGCGCATATAAAACGACAACCGGAGTTTGTGTGGCAGAAGCGATATGGACGGTAACCGTATTAACCGTTACCACAAGGGGCGCCTGGTCAATCAGCGCCACAAATTCTTCAAAGCTTAGCAAACCAGCGATGGAATAGGTATTTCCGGATATATCTATCGCTATCTGGTCTATCCTTTCCTTTTGTTCAGAATTTCCTGTTAGCAGAATTTGATAACCTAATTGCCTGACTATTTCTTTTCCGCAACTGACCCATTTATCATGGGGATACTCTCTTTTATCTTCACTCACTCCCGCATGCAAAACAATCCATGGTTTATTTATATCGATACCGGATGAAATTAATTTCTGTCTGAGGCTCTCTTTCGCTTTTGCAGAAAACCGAACAGACAAATGGTCGTTACCTACCGTTGCCCCTATGGATTCAACCAGCTTAATATCCCTTTGTACCTGATGCTCTATCAAAAAATAAGGTTCTTTATCAGGCACCCAATCTGTCAATAATTGATAAGGATTTTCTCTGCAATAGGCCAATCGTTTGGGGATTTCGGCCATGAAAGCCAGCAGTGCAGCAGGCAGGGGATTCTGGCTGTAAACAGTCAGGATAATGGCTGCATCAAACCGGCGCGACCGTAACAGATCAATCATATCCTTGGTCGCAGCCGGTGACACAGCTTCCCGGTTCCAGGGCGAATTAAACGGGATCACCTCATCCACTTCCGCAAAGTATTGCGCAGCCACAGCCGCTGAAGGTGATGCCAATACTGTAATCTTACTTTCAAAGGTCTGTTTCAATGCCCTGATGGCCGGGATACTCATGAACAAATCCCCCATATTGTCCGTTCTGATTACCAAAATATTTTTACAATCTTTCCATCCTGACATGATCCTGTATTTATAAAACCGGGGCCGCTCTGATGTAACTGATTACACGGGTGGTGGACCGGTCGGGAATCAAAGGCAGGATCGTGACTTTTCCACCAAGGCTTTCCACGATATCTGCTTCGGGCAATTTCTCCTTGGTGTAATCGCCACCCTTTGCAAAAACATCCGGCTTTATCAATCTGATAAGATCAATGGGGGTATCATCTCCTGCTTTTCCAAACGGTACGATATAATCTACATCATGCAATGCAGCAATCACTTCAACACGGTCGGCTAATTTATTGATAGGCCTTTGCGAGCCTTTCAATCTTCTGATGCTATCATCTGTATTAACTCCCACAATCATTACATCGCCCAATTTTCTGGCTCTGTTGAGGTACTGCACATGGCCACTATGCAGGATGTCGAAACAACCATTGGTAAACACAATCTTTTTTCCCTGTTCGTGACATATCTCTGCCAATTTTTGAAGGTCGGCATCAGAATTTATCACTTTTGAACCGTAAGAGGTCAACATCAATAATTCTTCACGTGTGCAATGAGCCGTGCTTCTTTTTTGTATGGCCACACCAGCTGCCAGTGCTGCTGTTTGCGCCGCTTTGTGTATTTCAGCACCGGCAGCCATAAATAGTGAAAAAGCGCTGATATAGGTATCGCCAGCGCCGGCCACAAAGGGATGAGCTACTCTTTCTGCGGTTACACGGCAAACCTTTTTTGTTTTTTCAAAAATGAGTGCTCCTTCTGCATCCAACGTTATGGCAGCATAACGGGCATGGGTAAGCGAACAAACTTTTTCGCCATGCAGTTCCATTTGTTTTACCCTGTTTTTATTTTGTGGTTTTAAAGAAAGTAATTCAACTGCTTCTTTATAATTGGGCTTAACCAGGTCGGGTGAAAGAATTTTGAACCGCTCAAGATGGCCGGAATCAATGGAAAGAAATACGGGCTTTTGATTGCGTAATAAAGCCAGCGCATGAATAACCCGTGTGCTGAACGTGCCCTTGTTGTAATCGGCCAGGATTACGACATCACAGTGCTTATACGCTCTTTTTATGTTCTTGATCAGCATTTGCGACGCATCGTCCTCAAGGGCAGTAGTTGTACCCTTATCGAACCGAACCAGGGTTTGCGATCCGGCAACCACCCTTTTTTTTATAATGGTATCGCGCGAATCATCCCATACCATGAAGCCATCATCGATATTGTTTTCTTTCAGCAGTTCCATGGCTTTCTGTGCGCCGAAATCATTTCCTCCTACGGAGCAGAAGGACACTTGCGCTCCAAGGATACGTACATTCGTGGCCACATTTCCGGCACCCCCCAGGCAATATTTTTCTTCAGCTACATCAACCACAGGTACGGGTGCTTCAGGCGAAATGCGTGAAGAGGATCCTTTCAAATAAACGTCCAGGATCAGGTCTCCGATTACCAATACCCGGAGGTTCGAAAAATCATTTATAATTCCTTTCATGGCTATTTCCTTTATGGGGTTAACACTTTCACTGAAGTGGCTTTTTGTGTTTGTAAAATAGATTTTGCCGCTTCGTTGATGGATCCGGATATAAGGTCGGGACAACGTTGCGGGTTCATTATCCACTCAGTTTCATTTCCATTATTGATAAGTACGTTTCTGCAACCGGCCAATTTGCCGGCTTCTACATCGTTCAGAATATCGCCAATCATCCAGGATTGGCTCAGGTCGATATTATGGTCTT
>JBIQMB010000462.1:0-3535 GCA_044463745.1 Chitinophagaceae bacterium
CCACACTGTAGGTAATTTTATCAAACCTTGAGTTTGGGTACGTTCCCTTGTTCTGCACCCAGGTTGCCGAAGCCCTGAAACCACCCATATCACCAACCTGGCTTACGCTAACATTATTATTGAGTATGTAACCCTGTTCAAGAAAGTTCTTAAAGTTATCTTTCCCACGGGCAATGAAGGGCATGGGTTGCATCGATTTACTGATCGGATCCCATTGAATCACCTCCTGGCCGTTCAACGGCGCTCCCCACGACCCATCGCCTGTACGCACATAGGTATTGGTTGCAGTATTTACAACTCTTCCGTATTTACTTTGCATTTCAGGAATGGCCAGATATCCGGCATCGAACATGCTGCTGCTGTTTACAGATACAGTCAGCCCTTTTGCCGCCGAACTTTTTTTGGTCGTAACCATTACTACCCCACTTCCACCTCTTGAACCATACAAGGCAGAAGCCGTGGCACCCTTCAGAAAGTCAATGCTTTCAATATCATCTGCGGGCAGTTCGCGCAAGGTCATATTGCCATAAGGCACACCATCTATCACCAAAAGCGGAGTTTCGCCCCGCAGTGTAAGCGTCGGGTCTGCCATAAATTCGGGACTGTTTTTTACCATCAGTCCGGATATCTTACCGGTAAGCGAGGTCGCCACATCGGTTCCCTTCACGGTCTGGAGACTGTTGCCTCCCAACGACTGAGTGGAGTAACTGATTTCGCGGCTTTGCCTTTTTACACCCAAGGCCGTAACCACAATTTCATTTAATCCTTTGGTAGAAGGTTGCAGGCTGATATGCATTTCTTCCTGACCATTTACCGGCACTTCCAGTCTTTCGTAACCGATAGAGGTGATGACCAAAACTGCTCTGTCGGGAACATTGATCGTGAAGTTGCCACTCATATCAGAACTTGTACCTGATTGGCTTCCTTTTACAACAATACTGGCACCCGCCACAGGCGTTCCGGTTTCTTTGTTGGTAATATTTCCCCTTACCAGAATATCATTCACCTCCTTATCTTTTTCTACCAACACCACCAGGTGGTTTTGAAGTTGTTTGAAAGTAAGGCCGGTGCCCTCCAGCAAGCGGCTAAGCACATCAGGCAGAGGAGCATCTACGACATCAATCGTAATCTTTTCATTCCCTACCTTTCGTTCGCTGTAGAGAAATCTGTAAGCAGTTTGTTTTTCAATTGTTGACAATGCCTTCCTTAATTCCACTGATTTTAAATTCAGGGAAATATTCTGTGAGTAGCTCCTGGCGCTCACCTGAAGACATGTGATAAAAATGAGGATGGTAGTTAGTTTCATAATGCGCAATGACCTTTTAAACCAGGTTTTTACAAATACACCTCCGGGGTGTTCAAAATGTTTCATAACTTTAAATTTGAAAGTTGAAAAATCAGGGTCATTTATCAGAATGCCCTTTAGTTTGCAATGACTGTTTTTTAGCTTTTTACCGGGAAATGTTGGTAGCATTTCCCGTACTTTTTTATGTTTTGGTTATTTCTTTCATATTGGTTTTTTTATGAGTTAATGTATGAGTATACTGTCTTTTTTGATGGTATAGTAAAACCGTTCGGTCAGTTTTAATGCGTCTAAAATCTCAGCAAGGCTTTCCTTTTCAAAAGCTCCGGTAAACCGTAAATCCCGAACCTTTTCATTTTGAAACCGGATGTTGACATCGTACCTGCGTTCCAGATCTTTTGCCAATCTATAAAAAGTTTCGTCTTTGAAGATGATCCGATTATCAATCCAAACCGTTTCCAGAACCGAGCTGTCGGATGGCGAAACATAATGGAGTTTACTGATAAGTAACCGTGCCTCCTTAACTGAAGAAGAATCTGTTAAGCCATTCATTTCACGCAGATCAGAATCGTTTGACACAACGATCTTTTCACTGGGTTTCAAAATTATTTTATCGGCCGGACGATCCGTAAGGGTTACTTCAATCATGCCTCGGATAAGCGAAGCTTCGGATGTGGAATCATCCGGATACGAGCGCACATTAAATTCAGTGCCAAGCACTTTTATATTCATCCGCCCTGCATGGATAATAAAGGGCTTTTCATCATCATGTTTCACATCGAAATACGCCTCTCCGGTCAGATAAACTTCTCTCACCGCACCATTGAAACGTTCCGGAAATTCAAGTTTACTGTCGGCGTTCAAAATCACTTTTGTACTGTCTGATAAGTAAACCACCGAAGTGTTGCCTTTCGGATTATGCTTAAGAAGCAACTCATGTTTAGCCAAAACCGGTTCAGCCGAAAAGCTTCTTCCCTGCTTATAAACCATATATCCAACGACAAGAAAAGCCGCGATGGATGCTGCGACTGCCAGCCGAAGCAGTAATTTGTTTTTCCGCTTATTGGTATCGATTGCTATAGATTCTATGAGGGTTTCAGAAGCCGGTCCGATCGGTATGCCTGCGTTCGTACGCAACTTCACTTTTTTATATGCTGCATCCAAATCAGAGACCACATCATTTTTGCTTTCCCAATACGATTTCAGATTATCAAACCGCCATTGCCAATCCGGATTTTCAGATAACAGCTTCCTCAACTCGTCTAACTCAACTTCTGTAGCTTCACCGCTAAACTTCCGGGCGGCCAAGGCAAAAAATCTTTCATTTACATCCATATTCTCTAAAAAATTAATTTCCGGTCAGGCAACTCATCCCATTAAACACGGTGAGTGAATAACAGAAATGCAACCTCTTGCTATTAGGACAACATTTTTTAAAGAATTACCTACAAGGGGAATGAAAAAAGCAGAGAAAATATTTTTCTGATGTTTTTAGAACCGCTTTTGGTCTGTCGGTTTGTGCCTGTAGATTCATACGGACCAATGATTTGATTCAGTTTTTTCAAGGCTCTCACTAATTGTGTTTCCACCGTTCGCGGAGATATTTCAAGAATCTCTGCCACCTCTTTGTATTTTAATCCATCCTGTTTAACCAAATTAAAAACAATTTTACATTGCTGTGGAAGGGTTTCGATGGCAGCATCCATTTTAAAGTTCAATTCGCGTCTCTCCAATTCTTTTTCCGGATCGTGGTTGTTAACCAGTTTATCTTCGTTCGTTTCTTCCAAATGAATTATTCTGAATCTGGAAAATTTTTTTACATAATTCAGCGAACGGTTTTTAACAGCAATGAACAAATAGGTTTCAGGATTTACGATATGCTTCGTATTGCTTCTGTCGATCCATAATTTTGTAAATATATCCGATACAATCTCTTCGGCAGTCTCTTTGTGTTCCACATATTGCACAGAAAAATTGACCAGGCGATGATAAAGGAGATAAAACAAATCTTTGAAGGCAGATTCATCATCCTCTTCCCGGATTTTATCCAGAAGTAATTTGATTATATTGTTTTTTTCTTCTTTCACATTAGTTGGATATCGATACCCGCATCTGAATATTATAGGGCAATAAATTTATCAGTAACGCTGCATGCAAATTAAAGTATTACGGCAAAAAATTAATTTTTATCTCAAAAAGCACTGCCTCAGCACAATAAAAATGAATGAATAT
>JBIQMB010000463.1:0-3523 GCA_044463745.1 Chitinophagaceae bacterium
ATCTTTGCTGCCCACCTCGCTTAAAACCTTGCCATGTTTGGTAAGCTTTTCTATATATCCACATTTTTCGGTGTGAGGGATGGTGATAGAACCATCTGATACTTCCATAAAATGGATATCATAATCCTTGCAAAGCTGGATGTAATCATTGAACTGATTTCTGATTAAAAAAGCTTCAAACAACGTTCCGCCAAAGTAAACCGGGATTTCAGCTTTTTGGTATAATTCTATTTTCTGGCGAAGATTGGGTGTCACGAATGCAGTTCCAAAACCCAATTTGATGATATCCACATGTGGCCCGGCTGCACTGATCAGGTTTTTGGCTTCTTCCACACTGAGTCCTTTATCCATCACCATTGTTAATCCGTAAGTTCGTGGTTTGGGTAAACGTAAAGGAATCTGACTTAAATTAAAATTCATTTGAATAGCTTTTTTAAAACGGCGCAAAGATAAATTTCAATCATCAACTTTCAGGAAAAAAATCACTTATTCCTTTTTTTGATGTTCTCTTTCTTGTTTATATGTGCATTGATGACCCGAACCACAGATGCCTGATGAAGGAAGGAGGGATTCAATGCAATAAATTCTTTTAAGAGTTTTGGCGCTTTCTGAAGTGCACTTTCCAAAATAAGAAGCCCTTCTTTTCTTTTGCCCGACTTAATAGCCACGGCAGCCTTATAATATAAAAAGATATCTTTCCCTTTTGTAAGCTCGTAAGCGGTATCGCATTGCTTGTATGCCTCCTTATAAAACTGATTATCGAATAAAATCAGGATCAACTCCTTCCAGCCCTTCACGGCCGATGGTTTGTAATGAAGATATTGCAAGATGGAGTCGATGGCTTCGCGCAATTTGCCGACCTTGCTGTAGCATTGCCCCAATGAAAAATGGTAATCGGCATTTTTTGATGGAAGTATGCTGATGGCTTGTTGCAATTGATCGATGGCACTTTTCCAGTTTGCTTCGGCCATATAGGTTCCGGCTATCGCGTAATAAAGATGACTGTCGCCGGGGTTCATGTGTAGTGCTTTACGGTAGTTTGCACGTGCCTGAGCAAAGTCTTTCAGCTTTTCATAACAATGCCCCAGTGCTTCGTAAATCACATCTTCGGGAATGGATAACTCAAGTACCTTCTCCAAAGATTCGATGGCCTCTTCATAGTTTTTGATTCGTATGTAAGCGTCGCCAAGGTTGCGATATGCGTAGTCAAATTTGTCGTCGATGGCTGTGGAGTAAAGGTAGGCATCGATGGCTTTTTCGTAGAGCTTTAAACCCTGATATGCTGTTCCGAGATTAAACCAGGCCAGATGGTTGTAAGGTGTTTCTTCAATCAGCTTTTGATGCAGTTCTATACTTTCTTCAAATTTTCCGGTATAATCCGTCCAGAAACAGATTTTGAATAGTGCTTCCTGGTTTTGTGGTTCTAAGTTCAGAATCATCTTCAGACAGTCAAAAACCGTATCGAACATTTCGTAATCATCAAACACGTTTGACAGTTCGAACAGTAGTTCGATGCGGTCTTCCACTTCAAATAGCCCAACGGATTCATTAAAAACTTCAAGTGCTTTGTGTGTGATACCAATACCCAGCCAGGCTTCCACTTTTAGGATATAGAGATTGATATCGGAAACATCGAGAATAGAAACCCGGTCAAGCGTATCCAGCGCATCTGTAAATCTGTGAGAAGCGATCTGTAAATCAGCTTTTTTTACAAGCAAGAGCGAAGAGAACGGAAATTGCTGAATGCCGTATTCGGCCACTTCGAGTGCCAGATTCAGTTGTTCATTCTCATCATAATAGTCTATAATGCGCTCGAAAGACTCCTCTTCGAGCATGCAATTATTTCTTCCGGCTTTGAATCGCTGATATTGTTGCAGTAAAATCTGAATATCTTCCTCCTCTCTTCCTTGTGGATTGTATTTCATATTAATTACAAAGTACCGATTTTTTTTCTACTCTGCACAATATTTTGGAAATGTCAGAGTTATAAAATTGTGACAAGCGGTAAAAAATTTTTTTAAAAAAATTAGTATTTCTGTTAACAATTGATTAATTTTGCATTTATGAAAAAAGCCATGAAGATATTTGTTGCGTTTGCGGTTCTCTTTCTGGTGGGCATATTTGCCTTCGCAGATAGAGGGGGCTTTATCAAAAAAGATAAACCGCGTCTTAATATTGAGACGCATGGTAACCTGAAAAACTCTATCCCTTTCAACCTTAAATCAGGTTTGAAATATGATGGAAGTCGGACGATTAGTACCCAGCGGGTGGGTGGATCTATTGTGACGGAATCCGTTGTTTCTTACAAGAAAGGTAATGTTGTTTACCTTATTCCTTACAAGCAAAGAATTGCTACTCCTGAGTATTCTCAAAAAGATGGTTACAAATTGGTAATCCGTTCCAAGTAACCCCTTCGGTTATTTTTCCGCATTTCAATTAGCTTACCGGAAGAGATTTGTTTCCTTACCGACTGGAAATTCTGAATCCTGATCATATTAGCGAGAGTCTTTTGTGACGCTGAATGCTGATACATCATACGGTCTGTAACCGGCCGACGGAGACGTATAATTGCGCCACATAAGTATTAGCTTATCGATCAGACAGCAACGGCCATCTGTTCCGTTAACATTCCAGCCTCTTGCCTGCTCCACTGTTCAGCATATGTATTAAATACGCATCCAACGTAAGAAAGTAATATGAAAAGCCGTCCCAACTATATACCTGGGGTGAAGAGGGTAAGGGACATCAAAAAGACACGAAAGTGATATTCATTTTGACCAAAACCTATTGTCCTGTTTTCACGATTGTCCTTTCTTATTCTTTATAGAAGGTACTCACGTAAAATCATAAAAAAAGGAGAGCTTTTTTCAAACTCTCCTTTTATATAAATACCATTTACAAATTACTTTGCTATACCCATTTTAGCTTCAATAGACAAGGTAGCATGGGGCACGGCGCGCAATCTTGCTTTATCGATCAGTTTTCCGGTAACCCGGCAGATGCCATATGTCTTATTTTCAATTCTGACCAGTGCTTTTTCAAGATGGTCTATGAAGGTGATCTGTCGGCTGGCCATTTGAGAAAGTTGCTCTCTTTCCATGCTCAGGCTTCCGTCTTCCATGGTCATATAGCGGTTGTCACTTTCATCACCACCCATTTGGTCTTTGCGTGTGATGAGTCCCTGCAAGTAGGTGAGTTCCTTTTTTGCGGCCAATAATTTACGCGAAATCAGTTCCCTGAACTCTTGCAAGTCAGCATCGCTATACCTAAGTGTAGGACCTGTTGATTTTTCTTCAGGCTGATCCAGGATGGATTTGGTGAAGCTGGGCTTGTATTTTCTGGCTTTATCCGTTCTGGTTTGGGGCATTACAAAAGGCTTTTCTTTCTTTTCAGTCTTTTTAACTTCAGCCCGCTTTTCTTTTACCACCTTTTTCAACAAGTCCTCATGCTTAACCTGTTCCTTCACTGCTTTGGTCGCTTTGGGTGCTTTCGTCTCCTTCTTCTCTGTCGTTACCTTCTTTGA
>JBIQMB010000464.1:0-3519 GCA_044463745.1 Chitinophagaceae bacterium
TCCAAAAGTTTCGAAAAGAGCTCTGCACCTTCCATTAAGGTTTTCTCGTAATCCGTTTACAAACAGGTTATTTTAATTGATTCAAGTGGCCCTCCTTCGTCGGAACACTTGAACCAGAAAGCATCGATCAAAAAAAGAGGCTCACGACTTTTGGAAAGTTTAGCTGGGTTCCGACTACGGGATAAAACCTTTACAGACTTTCCAAAAGTTTCGAAAAGAGCTCTGCACCTTCCATTAAGGTTTTCTCGTAATCCGGTTACAAACAGGTTATTTTACTTGATTCAAGTGGCCCTCCTTCGTCGGAACACTTGAACCAGAAAGCATCGATGAAAAAAAGAGGCCCACGACTTTTGGAAAGTTTAGCTGGGTTCCGGCTACAGGATAAAACCTTTCAGACTTTCCAAAAGTTTCTAAAAGAGTTCTGCGCCTTTCATTAGGGTTTTCTCGTAATCCGTTTACAAACCGGGTATTTTATTTAATTCAAGTGGCACTCCTTCAACAGAGCATTTGAACCAGTCGGAACACTTCAGCAAGAAAAAGATTTCAAAATCTTAAGAATTAGGACACCATCAGGCCTTTCTCCCAAAAAATAAAATCTTATATTTCATAAAAATAGAAATATGAACACCGTAACACATCCCAAAGTTGAATTGCTGGCTACCGGAAATAATCTTGTCGTTAAACAGATGCGCGCAAATGCCGGTGAATTATTACCGATGCACCATGCCAGTGTCGAATCCGTTTTGTTTATTCATGAAGGTGAATGCATGCTCAATCTGGGCGGCGATGAGAAGCACCTTGAGGCGGGTGAGGCCATGATCATTCCTCCGGAAGTAAAGCATCAGATAAAAGTTCTGACCGATTTTAAGGGCGTTCATTTCATGCCCAAGGATATTCGCTTTGTTTTTTACAACCAATGATTCGAAATAGCAGTGGCAAATTTTTATTCTTGCTTGAAACTGCAAACCGGTTAATCTCGGTCAGAAAACTTTTTTCCCTAACAGAAGGAAGTAAGACGAAACTGAAACGATACTCTGAAGTTGGATTACAGACCATGAACTTTCATGAAATGAGGTTTGTGAGAAATTTGCATGGCAGAAACAACCTTGGATATCAAATAATTTAAAGCCTCATGTATTATTAATTGATGACCTTCACCGGTTATTTTTATCTTTACCATATATAGACTTTCATTAAATTACATCACTAATTATTTACGTGAAAGCATTTCTATTCATCAGTTTGTCCATCCTTTGTGCAAACATAGTCCGCGCCCAGAGTGTAATTGATAACCTGAACAATTGGTCATCCGCGCATCCCATCCAAAAAGTTTATTTGCATACCGATCGTGACCAGTATTTTGCGGGTGAAACCATCTGGTTAAAAGGATATTTTTTGTCCGAGTTTTTACCTTCGATCAGTAATACCTCGTTGTACGTGGAATTGGTGGAGAAAGACATGGTCATACAGCGCGAAATTTTTCCGGTTTATGCCGGCATTGCCATGGGGCAGTTAGAGCTTCCGGATACGCTACAAGGAGGTCAGTATCAAATCCGTGCCTATTCACAGTTGATGCTGAATCAACCGGGATTTACTTTTAATAAGCCCGTTACCATTTACGGAAGAGAGGCAAAGAAAGGGACTGATAAAACATCGAATGCTGTTCGTGTAAATTTTTTTCCCGAAGGTGGAAACTTTGTTACAGCGTTGCCAAATATTGTTGCATTTAAGGTTACTGATAAAACCGGACTTCCCGCGCAGGCTGAGGGTGAAATCAGAAACAATAACCATGAAAAGATTGCGGAATTTAGAAGTGTTCATGATGGGATGGGGACTTTTACAATCACTCCCAAAAAGGGTGAAAAATATTATGCTTTACTGAAAGGAGATGATCAGGAATTCATGCTTCCGGAGCCGGTGGATAATGGGGTGATTTTACAGGTGTCAGGTACAAACGAACGAAAAGATTTTAAAATTATTGTAGGGGGCAAAAACGAAGTTTTCAGACCGGCATACCTGGTTGGCCAGATTCAAAATCATATAATTTTCAAACAAAAACTTCAGCCTGAAAAAAACGAGATAACCGGATTTGTCAAGACAGGCGAACTCTATTCCGGCATTCTGCAACTCACTGTATTTAATAAAGACGATATGCCTCTGGCTGAGCGGATAACCTTTGTGAACAACCGGGAGTATGTGTTGGATGCTGTTTTTAAAACCGATACCATCAATGTTGATAAGCGACGCAAAAATCATTTTACGATAACGCTTCCAGATTCCGTTGTAGGCAATTTTTCGGTTTCGGTAACCGATGCAGATTATGAAAATCATGAATCCAATGCAACCAATATTTATTCCTCTTTTTTACTTACGAGCGATGTCAAAGGTTACATTCATAATCCGGCTTATTATTTCCAAACCGATAACGATACCACAGAGCAGGCATTGGATTTGGTCATGATGACAAATGGCTGGACACGTTTTAAATGGGCTGATATGGCGAGAGCCGATTTTTCTGAAAAAGGCAGAATAAAAGATGCAGGTTACATCCGATTGAGTGGCAGGATTCTGATTGAAGGCACGAAAAAACCATTGTCAGATAAGGAGGTTGTATTATTTATTTCGCCGTCTGATTCTGAGTCTGTTTTAAGGGGAATGACGCGACTGGTTCAGACCAATCATTCCGGTTATTTTACGGTCGATTCATTGTTTTTTTATGGCAAAATGCATGTTTGGTTTTCGGAAGTCAGGGGAGAGAAGAATAAGTTCCTGACAGTCGTTGCAGGTTCAGATTCTCTGCATCAAAATCTTTCTGTGATGTCTCCTGTGCTCCCTGATCGGGATTCTGCAACTACTTTGGTCAGCGAAAAGATGGAAATAGACTTTCGTCAGTTTATGAAAGAGAAGGGGATCGTGTTAGAAAATGTGGTTGTAAAAGCCAGGCAGAAAACAGAGATAGAAAAATTGGATGAGGAGTACTCAAGCGGTTTTTTTTCAGGCAATGTGTTTAGTCGGCGGCTTGATCTCCGAAATGTAGGCTATGGCGGAAATATTTTCGATTATCTCAAGGAAAGGATTCCGGGATTGCAGATAGTAGGTGACCCGGGAAATTATGTGTTGAATTATCGAGGTGGCAATCTGACTTATTATACAGATGGTGCCCAGGTGGATGGGGGCGATGCGCAACCTACTACCAATAACGGGAATGTATCGTTGTTTTTAAATGAAATGCAGACCAATACAATGGCATTGGAAAGTATTCCGCTTAATGAAATAGCGGTGGTCAAGTTATTTCCTTATTCGGTCATGTCGGCGGGTGGTGGGCCTGCATTAGCTGTTTATACAAAAAAAGAAAGGGATTTACGTATTTCTTCGTACTCGCCTACGACCATGATTGTTTACAATGGTTATTCCATCATCAAAGAATTTTATCAGCCCGATTATGAGTTGAATCCACAAGACCGTGAATTGGATAATCGCATTACTTTGTATTGGAATCCGGACATTACCGTATCCGGA
>JBIQMB010000465.1:0-3517 GCA_044463745.1 Chitinophagaceae bacterium
TCATGGATGAATTTCAGCTCCTGCCCACCCATATGCGGAGAGCTAAGCCAGATCTTTTCTTTGGTCTTTACTTCGGGATATGGTTGTATGTGCATCATTTTTTGCGGATTATTTTTGCAGGGTTTCCGGCTACGGTCACACCTTCACTCACCGGGTTGATGACTATGGCTCCCGCACCTACAATCGACTTTTCGCCAATGGTAATGGACTGTAAGGTGGAGGCGCCGATGCCGATGAAGCTTTCCTCGCCCAATTGTGTGAAACCGCCAAGGTTAACGCCGGGCGAAAGGGTTGAATAATCGTGAAGCCGACAGTTATGCCCTATGGCTGCATTCATATTAATTGTTACAAAGCTACCCATCTCCGTTTCGTAGTTAATGGTAACCCCCGGGTACACAATGCATCCTTCTTTCCATGAAACTTTCTTTCCTATCCACACCGTTGGGTGGATGAATGAAGGAAAATGGATATTGCTGTTTTTGCGGCACTTCTCTATGAGCTTCTTTTTGGATCCCGGATTTGCGATGGCAATAGCCACTGCTATTTCCCGATGGGCATGAAGAATGGTATCTGTAGTACCTAATACCGGTAAATCGTAGAATGTCTGGTTGATTTTGGAGGTATCATCATCCAGAAATCCCCTCAGATTATAATCTCCCATTTCACCGGCATGATAAGCGATAAATCCGCCAACGTTTCCTGCCCCGATGATGTAAAGGTCCATAGCCATGAGTCGTTAATTATATCCATTAAAGGCTATGGTGGTTGCGAATCCTTTTCGGCTCACTCCCTCCCTTTGAAAAACTTTTTTTACGGTCAGAACCAGAATACGTAAATCTGATTTGAAGTTCACATGATCCACGTACTGAACATCATACTCAAATTTTCGCGACCAGCTCAGATCGTTTCTGCCGTTTACCTGTGCAAGACCTGTAATACCCGGCCTCACAAGGTGTCTTCTTTTTTGAACATCATCATAAAGGGGCAGGTAGTAGGTTCGCAACGGCCTGGGTCCAACAAGGCTCATATCGCCTTTCAGGACATTGATTAACTGAAGGATTTCATCCAACGAAACCTTTCGTATAAAACTGCCCACTTTCGTAAGCCGGTCTGCATCGGGCAATATTCTTCCCTGATGATCCCGTCGGTCGGTCATGGTTTTGAACTTAATAATGTGAAATATTTTCTCATTCTTGCCCGGTCGTTCCTGCAGAAAAAACGGCGTGCCGCGGTTGACCAGAGCCAGCACTAAACTCACGAACACTATGACCGGACTGAGAAGAATGAGGCCCGTCAAAGCAGCTAAAAAATCAATAAAAGGTTTTACAATATTTTTATACATCATACTGATCTAAAACGTGTTTTAATCCCTGGTTAACGGGCAATTGCCATAATATTTTGCACCAATTGTGATTGCCTTCGATACAGTCAACCCCATCTTCGGTGATTGCAATGTCCCAGCCTACGCCCCGGTTTTCGGAATGATGACGTGCCAGTTCGTGTGTGAGCCTGATCACCTCATCCCATCTCGGTATTTGAAATCCCTCAAGTGCTTCGCCTGTAACAGGATGATGAGAAACCGGTTCTTTAGCTATGTCGCTGTACACTCCTTTGCCGCTTATGATTCCGGTTTTAATATCCACAGGGCATGCAATGTTTCCGGCAGCAAGATTATCTGTATGATTGTTTACAGAAATTCTCATCCGCGCTCCAAGAATGTCCGTTTTACCTGCATTATTAACCATGGTAAACATCCTGACTGTATTCAGGCCCGCAGGGGATAGACGGTTGATACCCGGATGCTGACGAATTTGCTCCTCTGCCAAATCATAACCTTTGGTTCGCATATATACATAGAGTGAATGAATATCGTATTCTGCGGTGTTAAATACTTCAACCTCTTTGCCACACTGGCCTCGCGAGTTTTTGATAATAATTTTTCCGGATTTATTATTATAGATGTCCAGAGCTATTTCGGTTTGATTCCAAACGTCATCTATCGTGCACCACTTGTGCTTTATAAACGGACGATATGCCTTGTAAAACTCAATCTTGTTTTCCAGGATTTTTCTGGAGTTTTTTGGATTGGTTTTTAGATCAAATTCATATTTGTAACCGGTTCCTACCCATTTCTTTCTTTCTTCGTCCGACTTTTTGTAAAAGCCGAAAAGGAAGTAATCCATGAGTCCTGTGTTGTGTTTGTAAACGGATGCAACGGAATCAGCGATGAGGTGCCATGCCGGCCTGTTGGTTTCGGATGAAGCCTGTTTAATGAAATGCGTAAACCTTTTGGTATCTAACTCCTTGAGGTAGTAGCCCAGATATAAACTTCTTTTTAAAACATTCATACCTAAATACCGCTTTCTACCTATAACGGAAAAACAAAGTCATAAATTTTGTCTACGATATTCTTTTGTGTAAGACGAGATTTTATTTCCTTTGCCCGGTTGCCCAATTTTTTCCTCTCCCCGGCATCATCCATAAGTTTTACTATTTCCTGAGCCATTTGGTCTATGTTTCCGTCTTCCACGAGTATGCCGTTTACGTTGTGCTCAATGATGTCGGCCGGACCGGCGTTTATGTCAAAACTAATGCATGGTAAACCATGGGCCATGGCCTCGATAAGCGCATTTGGATAACCCTCGCTGCGGGATGGCAGTACAAAAATTTTTGCCCTGGCATAAAGTCGGTCTATATCCTTAACGGATCCCGTTAGTTCGATCCGATCATCCAGATGCAGTGATCGAATACGATCCCTGAGCTTAGGGGTTTCCGGACCGAAACTTCCAGCCACGATAATCTTCCAATCTGTGCGCCCTATCAGATTAAAAGCTTCGATTAACCGGTCTATTCCCTTCACTTCGTAATGCCTGGCTACGCAAAGAATGATGTTCTCTTTTCTGATTTCCGGATACGCTTTTATTTCTCTGAGTACATTGGGTATTACGCGGATATTTCCGTGTCCGTTGAGCATTTTTTCTTTTTGCTGCCTTGCCCGTTCAGTTTGTGCCAGTATGCCTTTGGCTTTTGGATAGTAAAATTTTCGAAGCTGATTAACCGGAAAAGGAAACTGCAATCCCGGGCTGGCTCTGTCAGAAATATACACGGGTACATTCAGGGCTTGTGCCGAAGCGATCGATATAAAATTCAGATAATCGCCATAGGAAATAACCACATCCGGTTTGATTTTTTTAATACAGCCCTTAAAAAACGAGAGGGTTTTGAGGTAGTAATACCATTTTTTATAATCGCTGCGATGGTAAGAAGGTTCCAGCACCTTTACACTTGCTTCGAGTGTATAAAATATTTCTTGTTTATATGCACAAAGAACAGTGAGATGATGACCTCTTTTGGCCAACTCATTTACAAGAACAGTGACAGCATTCTCTAGTCCCCCCTGATGAAGGGATGGGGTTATGAAGCAGATGTTTTTCATATTAACCAGCCAGGTAATTTGTATAGATTTTTTTCATGCTCTTGAGTGAATTAGATAACGTAAATAATCCCGATCTCTCAA
>JBIQMB010000466.1:0-3512 GCA_044463745.1 Chitinophagaceae bacterium
TTTACCTGCATTGGCCAGTTCGATCGCTGCTGAGCATCCCGCAAAGCCGCCACCAATCACGGCGCATTCATTGTGTATCATCCAAGTGATATTTATTGGTCGCAAATGTAGTAAAATGAGAAAGCGGATTTCAAAAATATTTGGAGTTGAAGAAGCGTGAGGCAGGTTTCCTAATCCAGCCATTTCGGAATTTAACAGGGATTTTTCTGCCAATTGAACCGTGCCTAATGAACGCCCTTCGCTACACCAGCATATATTGTAGCTGTTTTTTAAAATGCAATTCAGGCAAAATTACCAGAACTTCTTGGTCGGTTTCATCTTTTTTCCAGTAAACCATATAGTTAACATTGGCCGAATCAAGTATGAAACCCTTTTGCTTTAATTGCTCAATCTGATTTTTAAATTGGGCAGAAAATTTTACGACAGACCTGCCTTTCTGATTGTATAATTCTTCATCATGAATAATAAGAGGTTCTCCGCTGATCATATCAGAAATATGATATTGTCTGCGGATAAAATAATCAAGCCAAACATCGCGAAGCCCCGGCTGGATCGTTAGAGTATCCGGTGTGGAATAAATTTGCTGATCAGTTTTTCGTTCTATATTGTCGGCTCGTAAATGATTCAGATAATTTCCATTGAGATGGATGAATAAACTGGTTTTTGCTCTGGTCATGGCTACGTACAGTAAGCGTTTATCCTGATCTGTAACCGGCACAAAACCATCCGACAGGATATATACATTGTCAAATTCCCGGCCTTTGGCTTTATGCATGGTAGAAACAAGAATGGTTTCTCCGTCTTGTTGCTGAAAGTCTTCCGGAGCTGATTCACGAATGAAAACATTAAAATCAGATTTGTATTTAGTAACCGGATTCGTTAATTCAAAATCGCGGATGAGATGGGTGCAGATTTCATACTGGCTGCTCTTGTGATATTTATTTTTCAGCGCAACTTTTGCCCTCTGCCAACTATCATTACTGATGATGAAAACATCCTCCGAAAGTCCCAGTTGATTTATAAAATAACGGACTTCAGCAAGATTAATCAGGTTAAATCCATCATTCGACTGTATAAGTTTAGCCTGCCTTTTGTGTAACAGCAGTTGCCCCGCTACCTGTAGGGCTTCTTCATTCGTTTTGGTAAGCACACAGGTAGTGCCGGTTAGCTCGTCGGCAAGTAATGACTGTACAAGTGGGGTGATTAAATCCCTGCTCTGATATTGAACAATTCTTATTTTTCCATTCTTATTTTCCTTAGGGATGATAGATGTGCTTTTTAACCTGTGACTGATACCATTGACAAACTGATTTGTAAAGTCAACCAGGTTGGCACGGCTGCGGTAGTTTTCTATCAATTCATATTTAACGGCTTGCTTAATATTTATAAATTGCTCCAGATATTGGGAACTAGAGCCCCTGAATTCATAAATATTCTGATCGTCATCGCCCACGGCTATAACCCTCATTTCTTCATTATGCTTCATCAAAGCCTTAATGAGATCAAATTCATCCGCGTTCATATCCTGCGCTTCGTCAATGACAAGCACGGTCTTGGTTATCCGGTTTATTTCCACTTCGCCGGTTGATATTTTACTGACAGTCTCTTTCAAAATCGCATCCGATTTTTCCAGGCTGCCTACCTTCCCCAATAGATCAAAACAGTAAGAATGAAAGGTTTTGATTTCAACATAGTTGGCTGCGTTTCCAATGAGTTTGAGCAGTCGTTTTTTAAATTCGGTAGCTGCTGCTCTTGAAAATGTTAGCATTAATAACTGCTCATGTTTTACATCTTCCATCAAAAGCAAGGATGCCAGCTTATGAACCAAAACCCTGGTTTTACCGCTGCCGGGTCCTGCCGCCACTACGATGTATCCTGAATCTTTGTCGTTAATGATTTTCAATTGAGCTGGTGAAAGGCTGCCAAAGAGTTCCCTGAATTTGCCGGGAGTTAGATTTCTTTTGATCTCATTTTGCCGGCTTCCCTTAAAGTATTTTTGAAGGAATGAGGAATAATTCAGATGAAAATAATCATCCACAAATTGCAGCGCGTCCTTATAGTCATTCATCATTCTTTTTGCGTACTCACCCACAATGTGAATTTGCTGAATCTTGTTTTCGTAAAATTGATTTAACTTCCGGTAATCCTCCCTGGTGTATCCTTTCTTGTTGTTTTGTTCGGTACGCTCAATGGTAAGTGGATTGTAGATGACAAGAAAACCACCTTCTATTTTAATGGCTCCGATCCTCGATAAAAAAAACAGTGTGTCTTCTATATCTTCTATCCCGATTTCTTTTTTAAATAATGTATGACTCTTTTCGTACTTCGTCTTTAATTCGTGAACTGAAAATTCCACAGGAAATTCTTCCGCTGCTATGTTATCTTCTGCCGGGCTTTGTTCACTTTTTTCATAAAGCGAATCAATAATGAATCCGGCTAATTCCTGTCTGGCTGCCAGTTTTTCCTGTAATATATTTTTCGGATGTAAACCAAGTAGAGCTATATGGTTTTTTGATGAAGGAGAATTCTTTTTCTTGATCCAGTTTTTAATACCCCAAAAATTGAGAATCGTTTTTATGGTATGTACATTTACATCATCAATTCCTGATTTTTCCGCTTCATCATTGAGTTCTTTTAGGTTGAAAACCTTCTCTCTTTCTTCAATGAGCGGGAACAAAAAATTTTCGACCCTACTAAAATTTTCCACTGTTTTAATAGCGCTGTTTTTATTTTTGTTCCGATGGAGAAATGCGGTCAGGTCTTTGGATTCAGCTAATATTTTTTCTTCGCGCAGCAGCTCCACCACATAAATAACATCCTTTTTTGGTATGCCCAGATGATCACTGATATAATCAATTCTTGATTCACCGGGGTCATCATCACCATATTTCCGGCTTTTGCTGGAAAATAATTTTTTGAGTATGCGGATGGCCTGTTCTTTTTGCCTGTCGTCAAACCGGTGTGAGTGGTTGATTTTGTCGATGGCCTGTTGCAGGTTCTTTGCCAAAATACTGTTTGCAAAAACCTTGGGCATGTTTTGTCCGCGTTTAAGGTAACCGGCATCTTCAAGCGCTGCAATGGCCGTGGTTACCCTTGTTTCCAATTCCACTACACGATCGTCCCAGCCTGCTTTTCTTGCTATTTCCAGTGCAGAATTCGATACCGTAGATCTGAACCTGGTTATTTCTTTAATGGCCTTCCATATCTGTTGTATCTCCTTAATGGATAACTTGGTTTGATTGAGTAAAATAAAATGCTTGCTGAGATCTTCTTCGTTAAATAACACAAAGCAATCTGCATCAAGGTTCTCATCTCTTCCGGCGCGTCCTGCCTCCTGAATATAATTTTCGAGTGAATCGGATATCTCAAAATGAACCACCATTCCCACATCTTTTTTATCCACTCCCATTCCGAATGCGGAAGTGGCAACCATTACTTGTGTATGGCCCGAAATAAAAGAATCCTGATTTTCTGATTTTTCCTGCTTATCCATTTTGCCATGGTAAGCTCTC
>JBIQMB010000467.1:0-3510 GCA_044463745.1 Chitinophagaceae bacterium
TAATCAAAATTATTAGCTGAAATGTAACTCAGATTCGCCGTGTAGTTTAAACCCTTGTAAAGTTTTAATCTCAGCTTCAGGTTATCAGAAAAATACTGTGATTTTGTATTGCCTTCCATGTAGTGTGCATAACCCACCGGATTCTGAAATTTGGGTAATCCATCTTTCTGCAGGGCATAACCATAAGGCTCATTGGAGTCAAATACCGGTAAAAGCGGAGATTGGAAATAGGCATCTCTCAGATCAAACTGATAAGGGGTTGTTTTGAGGTCGGATAATAAAAGAATATTTTCTACTGTCAGTATTCCCTTGGTCAGTTCATTCACCGAACGGATTGATTTTTTTCCGAATTCTGAACCGATAAGTGTGCCTACCTGGCTTGTAAGGTCTCCATTCAGGCTATATTTCAGATAGTCGCTTCCGCCACTGATGCCCAGATTGTAGTTCTGCCCGTTTCCCTGCTGGTGAACCAGATTTTGCCAGTTGGTATTGATACCTGTATTACTATTGATATAGGCCGGCAGGTTAGTAATGCCCGCATTGTCATACATCATTTTATGAACTTTCTTGTATCCTTCTGCATCTAACAGATCGTATTCTTTGGTGGGATTTACGCCACTGTAATAACCACTGAAGCTGATCACCGGCGTACCTTTCTTTCCCTTTTTTGTGGTTATAAGGATAACGCCATTCGCACTGTTTGAACCATAAATGGCCGCTGCAGCACCATCTTTTAATACCTGGATCGATTCTATATCATCATTGCTCAAATAGTACGGATCACCGGGTGTGCCATCAATAATGTACAAAGGCTGGTGGCCGCCAAAGGTGCCGATACCGCGTAATCTTACATCCGACATCTGGCCTGGATTGCCTCCCGGACTGGTTACATTAAGCCCGGCTACTTTTCCCTGCAAGGCATTGATCGGATTGTTTGTGGCCATTTTTTCAATATCCTCCCCTTTAATGGAGGATACAGCGGCTGTAATGTCGCTTTTCTTTTGGGTGCCGTAAGCCACAACCACCACTTCTTCCAAAGCTTTATTCTCTAATGACAGGGTTACATTGACTGCTGACCTGCCACGAACCGACTCTTCCAATGTAGTGTAACCCACAGCAGAAAAAACCAGTACGGCATCAGCGGTGGCATTGATTGAATACCGGCCGGCGTCATTGGTCATTGTTGCCTGAGATCCGTTTTTAACGGCTACACTGACGCCGGGAATTGGTTTTTCCAAATGATCGTACACAACGCCTGTGATAGTGCTTTGTTGGGCAAGCAGTGAAGAGGCTCCAACAATTTGAAAAAGGAAAGCCAGAAGTATTATCCTGGATAACTTTTTTGTTTTAAATTTCATAAAATGTGTTGACATGTAGGATTGAGTTTTTATTCTGTTTAGTTTTGCAAAAAATGGCAATGATCTGATTGCCTGCTTCGGGAGATAAACTTCAAGGATAAAAAATTATCCGATGGGTTTTTTCCCTCTACTTTAACCAACAGCGTACCTCTACATCATCTCTACAAGTTTTGTTAATTTCGGATATTCAGCATGTTATGCATGCTTAAATGTACCAATATGTGTGTGGCTCGGTTACAAATTGGAAAACTTTTAAGGGATTCAAGTGGTCCAACAGCGTTGGAACAGTTGAACCAGGGTGGGCCATTCACCTGTTCTCGTCCAAAGGACAAGACAGCGTGAATGGCATCGTCAATGGCAGAATCAATGACCCACGAGAATGTTACCGGTGCGGTCTTGCGCTTTTGCGTGAAGCCATTTTCTGCGGGCAAAAAACACTTGGGTAAGATGCTGAACTAGTGCAGCTCTCCTAACCCGTAACAAAATGTTACTATAAAGAATTTAAAACTGCTTTAAAAACTTACCCAGTTCTTCTTCCGTTTTAAGCCCCAATTGTTTTCTGAGCCGGTAACGGGCCATTTCCACAGATTTGACAGAAATATTATTTGCCGCAGCGATATCCTTTGATGAGAGATCCATTCGTACCTGGGCACAAAGTCTTTGCTCATTCTTGGTAAGATGAGGATATTTAGTTAACAGGTTTTGGAAAAACTCGGTATTGGTTTTGTCAACATCCATCTTTATGGCCTGGTCATCTTTCACTTGCTCATATTTAGATAAGAAACTTTTTATCGTCTTATTCAATTGCACTTGTGTCTTCTCATTAAGCCCTGCATCTTTATGTAATTCAGTCAAGCCTTCAATAAATTCGTTCACTAATTCGTCGTTGTATTTTACAAAGTGTGCGTAATCTTTGATGTGCAGTTTGCTGTGTTGTAACCGGTTATCTAATTCTTCTTTCGCCTCCCTTTCTTTTTTCAATTCATTTTTAATGAGCAATTGCTTTATTGTTTCCTCTTGCTTTTCACGTTTTCTTTTTTGATTAAACCGGCTAAAAGCCAGAACGCCGATGATTATTAAAAGCAATGCGCCGATGCCCATTGCATTTCTTTGAAAAATCCTGAGTTCTTTTTGGGCGATGATTTCGTTGATTTCCGCTTCTCTTTTATGCGACTCCCTTTTTAATTGTTGAGCCATGACCACCTCCGTCTTATTTCTGGATATCACTTCATTATTAATGCGTGTATATTCGAGCAGGTTTTCGAATGCACGTCTAAAATCTCCGGTGGCCTGATTGAGTTGGGATGTTATCCATAAATTATCGAGCAGTTTTTCCTTTCGGGAATTTGATGAAGACAGGTCAATCATTTTTCTCGCCAGCTTAAGTAATGAATCAGATTTATTGAAATCCTTTAATTTCAGGTATGAAAAAGCCATCTGATTACCCACCTCAGCAATAAATAACTCGTCTGTAGAATCATGTACAATGTTCATCGCCTCTGTAAACATTCTGATAGCAAGGGAGTAATTTCCTGATGCATTTTCGCAGATTCCGAGATTGTTCAATGCTGCCCGCTCTATAAGAGGTAACTCTTCTTTCCGGGCTATAGCAAGTGCATTTTTGAAATAGATTATTGCAGAATCATTGTCATTTTTCATCTGAAACACCAGTCCAACTGCATTATACGAAAGAGCGAGGTCTTTTTGGTTTTTCATATCCGCATTCAGCATTAATGCTTTTCGGTGATAATCAAGAGAAAAACCGGGATTCTCCGTATCATAAAAAATCCATCCCAGCATGGTATAGCATCTGGCAATACCGGAATCAAATTTAAGAGAAGTATAAAGATCCAGAGCGTTGAATGCATATTGCAAGGCCTGATCGTAACTATCATTATATAAATAACCTTCAGACAGGTTGAGAAGAGAAACTGCCTGCCAATATGGGAGATCGTTTTTTAGCGATAACAAATATGCTTCATGCGCCTGGGCGAGGGCCTTATTGGTAGAGTCTTTGTTTAATTCAGATGCACTTTGGTTGAGTGTTTCCAGTCTTTTGGCTAAATCTCCATTGAAGTCGCTTAAATATTGGGCATTCAATTCCATCCGTACAAAAAGGATAAGAAATGCCGCGCATAAACATCTCGTTATA
>JBIQMB010000468.1:0-3504 GCA_044463745.1 Chitinophagaceae bacterium
CAGGTATATAAAAACAAGCAAATCAGAATTCAAACATCGGTACTCAATGATTTTGTACAGCAGGCACTGGCTAGTTACCGTCCGCCGGTAGTGCGTGGCCATGCTATTAAGATTAAATATGTGACGCAGTTGCCAACCAAAGTCCCGTCCTTTGCCTTCTTTACCAATTTCCCCAACGATATAAAACAACCTTACAAAAATTATCTGGAAAACCAGCTAAGAGAAAAATTCAACCTGAGTGGTGTGCCAATCCGGCTCTTCTTTAGAAAGAAATAAGTTTGTATTTTTCGCTGATCGCGTTAGATTAGCCCAGAAAAAAAACTCTGCGAAAATCTGCGAAATCTGCGGGAGCCACCTTTCCCGAAGGGAAACAATCCGCCAGAACCTACGAAATCAGCGTGAGCCTCTTTTTCCGCAAGGAAAAACTCTGCGAGAATCCGCAACATCTGCGGGAGCCCCATTTCCCGAAGGAAAACAATCACCAAAATTCCGCGGGACCTCCGAGCCCACCTCCCAAAGACTAAAGTTTTGAGAAATTACCAATTTCGACAAATATTCTGTTTATACTATTTTGTGTAAACAACTTTTGAGGGTATCTTTGCCGCCAAAAATCAATAAAACTATACTTGAATGAGTGATGAAATGCAGTTGCTCGAAGAGCGGGTAAATCGGGAATACGAATTCGGCTTTACCACTGATATTGAAACAGATACCATCGAAAAAGGTATCAACGAACATATCATCAGACTAATTTCGGAAAAGAAAAATGAACCGGAATGGTTACTGGAATGGCGCCTGAAAGCCTTCCACATATGGGAAACAATGAAAATGCCTCGTTGGGCGCATCTTAAATATCCCGAAATTGATTTTCAGGATATCATTTATTATGCAGCGCCTAAAACAGCAAAAGCACGCCCCGGAAGTCTGGATGAAGTAGATCCCGAACTCTTGAAAACGTTTGACAAGCTGGGCATCAGCTTAACCGAACAAAAACGCCTTACAGGTGTTGCTGTGGATGTGGTGATGGACAGTGTATCCGTTGCTACCACCTTTCAGGAAGACCTGGCCAAGATGGGAATCATTTTTTGCTCCATCAGCGAAGCCGTACAAAAGCATCCTGAACTGGTAAAAAAATATCTGGGTACCGTTGTTCCACCTACAGACAATTTCTTTGCCGCACTTAATTCCGCCGTATTTACGGATGGATCATTTTGTTACATCCCGAAAGGAGTTCGCTGCCCGATGGAATTATCAACTTATTTCCGCATTAATCAGGAAAATTCCGGTCAGTTTGAACGCACGCTTATTGTAGCTGAAGACAATGCCTACGTCAGCTACCTCGAAGGGTGTACAGCACCGCGTCGCGACGAAAACCAACTGCACGCCGCTATCGTAGAGATCATAGCCATGGATGAGGCAGAGGTAAAATACTCCACCGTTCAGAACTGGTATCCCGGTGATGAAAATGGAGTTGGGGGTATTTATAACATGGTAACCAAAAGAGGTATTTGTAAGGGGCATCATTCCAAAATATCATGGACACAGGTTGAAACCGGTTCAGCTATTACCTGGAAATATCCGAGCGTGATACTGAAAGGAGATCACAGCATTGGCGAGTTTTATTCTGTAGCGCTTACTACTGGTTTTCAGCAGGCTGATACCGGAACGAAAATGCAGCACATTGGCAAGAACACCAAGAGCCGGATTGTTTCCAAAGGTATCAGTGCAGGAAAATCGCAAAACAGCTACCGCGGTCTGGTGCACGTAGCCAAGTCGGCCGAAAATGCGCGAAATTATTCCCAGTGCGATTCTCTTTTGCTTGGTGATAAATGTGGGGCGCATACATTCCCGTATATCGAAACAAAAAACAATTCTGCCGTGGTAGAGCACGAAGCCACTACATCCAAAATCGGAGAAGATCAATTGTTTTATTGCGAACAGCGCGGGCTGGATGCAGAAAAAGCCGTAGCATTGATCGTAAACGGATTTGCCAAAGAAGTCATGAACAATCTGCCCATGGAGTTTGCAGTAGAAGCTCAAAAGCTGCTGGCTGTAAGTCTGGAGGGAAGCGTAGGATAATCAAAACCATTCATTCAAAATAAAATCAAAAAATAAAAATGTTATCAATTAAAAACATTCACGCATCAATAGAAGGAAAGGAAATATTAAAAGGGCTGAACCTCGAAGTTAAACCCGGAGAAGTTCACGCCATCATGGGACCTAACGGTTCGGGAAAAAGCACCCTGGCATCGGTGCTGGCCGGAAGAGAAGAGTATGAAGTAACCGATGGCTCGATCGAATTTGAAGGCAAGGATCTACTGGAGTTAAGTCCTGAAGACAGAGCCAAGGAAGGTCTGTTTCTGGCTTTTCAATATCCGGTTGAAATTCCGGGTGTAAGCACCACCAATTTTGTAAAAGCTGCATTGAATGAAAAAAGAAAATACCAGGGACTGGAGCCTATGGATTCAGTTTCTTTTTTAAAATTGCTGAAAGAAAAAGCTGCTTTATTAGAGCTCGACCGATCGCTCCTCAGCCGTTCGCTCAATGAAGGTTTCTCAGGCGGTGAAAAGAAAAGAAATGAAATTTTCCAAATGGCGGTTCTGGATCCGAAACTGACCATCCTGGATGAAACAGACAGCGGTCTTGACATTGACGCACTGCGTATTGTGGCCAAAGGGGTTAATACACTGAGAAATGAAGACCATGCCATCATCGTGATTACCCACTATCAGCGTTTGCTCAACCATTTGCAACCGGACTTTGTTCACGTCTTAATGAACGGAAAAATCGTAAAATCCGGTGGCCGCGAACTGGCATTGGAACTGGAAGAAAAAGGATATGATTTCCTGAAAGAAGAAATGAATGAAACTGTAACCGCTTAAGATTAAAAATGAACACAAAAAATACTGATATATTAAAAGAAAAACTTGAAGAGGTTCAGGTGAAGACCCAAGGCAGTTCACTACAAAGCTGGAGAAAAGAAGCATCTGCCGATTTTTCAAAAATGGGACTTCCTACTTTTAAGAATGAGGAGTGGAAATACACAGGTATTTCACGGCTTTTCAATAAAGATTACAGCCTCTCTTCTCTTCAGCCAACGATTGATAAATCTGTTATCGAAAAATCGGCAATTGCGGGTTTGGATAAAGCCAATCACCTGGTTTTTGTCAATGGTATTTTCAGCGAGAAAGATTCGCATATCGACACTTCGGAAGAAGTGGAAATCTGCTCTCTGGAAGAAGCCGCTTCAGGCAAGTATGCTGATATTGTAAAAGAACATTTGGGTAAAAGTAACCTGTTTATCAATGACGGCATCCATGCACTGAATGCAGGATTGATGGAAGGAGGTGTATTTATTCTTATCAAGAAAAATCATGATGTAGCTAAGCCTGTTTACTTCAATCACATCTATGATACCACACAAAACCATTTGCTGGCAAGCCCACGCAGCCTGGTGGTGGTAGAAGAAAACGCAAGGGTACAGATTGTAGAAAGTTATACTAC
>JBIQMB010000469.1:0-3499 GCA_044463745.1 Chitinophagaceae bacterium
TTCTGACCAGTTTAAAACAGAAGGAACAAACAGGTTAACATACAATTCCTGATTGTCTTTACTTCTAAAATAAATGGAGTTTTGGAGCTTTGTACTACTTTCAATAGCTGTGCCATTGCAACAGGTAAAACCAGTCATATTAGGATTACCAAACTGTTTTACAGAACCCGGCCTTAATGGAACATGATAAGTATTCGCTGGTGTATTTTCTGCTACAGAAGCAAGAATGTGGTTGTATAACGCACGTTCATAATAATCCATAAGTTCACCGCGCTGATCATACATAAACAAGTCTCCGGTTAATTTCAGCATATTGTAGGTAGCACAGGTTTCATTTTGGCCACCTTCGGAAAATCCGTTTTGATACAATGTCGCAGGCTGGCTTGTAAAACATTCGGCGTTAGCCGGGTTACGCGCCCCTGCTACTCCTCCAATACTATACATATAATCATTGACTACTTTATACCAGAAGTTATCAGCTATCTTATAATATTCCGGATTGTTTGTTGCCTTGTATTCTTCCATGCTGCCAACAATCTGAGGTATGTGCTGATTGGCATGCAAACCCCTGAAAATATCAACATTTTTTGCCAATCCGCCTATATGGCTTTCATCTTCGTAAAACAATCTGATATTATCAAACAACTGCGCGGTTTTAAGATACCTTGTATCTTTTGTCAGTAAATACAACCTTGCCATCGCATCATTCATTCCTCCATACTCACCTGCTATGTAAGTGTTCCACATTGCAATAAGCGTTTCTGTTGGTAGTTTACTCAATCGCGCATACACCCAATCACCCATACCTTCAACAATCTCCAAAGCCTTTTTATTCCCGGTAATTTCATATACATCCATAAGTCCGGCCAGAATTTTGTGAAGCGTATAATATGGAGCCCAAATCATGTTATTCTGGCTTCCGTATTTAGCCCCTTTCTCTAACATGATAAACTGGTCAGGCGGATACGCGCTGATAAATCCTTTTCCCCAATTCCAGTAATCATGGCGGATACCCTCATCGCTTAAATCTGAATCATAATCTTTTTTCCCGGAGGCTACCGGTACTTTTGCAGCATCGGCTACAGAAACGCCACCCTTTTCCTTAGGATTACCCGATAACTTTGATAAATCATATAAGACATTCACCATATAATCTATCTTGGCTGCAAAGTTATCCTGAAGAGATTTGTCATATCCTGTAGATGAGTAGGCTTGAGCAATGGCCGTAAGATAGTGCCCTGTGGCATGTCCTCTTAACTTGGTATCCTTACTATCCCAAACTCCTAAAGGTTTTGCCCCGGCAGGCTGCTCCACACCGTAAGCATGGCGAAACATATACAAAAAAGAGTTAGGATCTGTTTGTGCAAGCGTATTGATAAACTTATCCCGATTTTCGATGAATTTGGTTTTATGCCCATCGAGATCATTTTGAAGTGAAACCTGATTTAGGTTAAATGGAACAAGTTTGATATTAGGAGCCGAAGAAGAGGCACTATTATTAACATGAACAACTGCATGTGGATGAAAGTCGGTTCCGGGGACACTCCCGGTAATGGTATAACTTCCTTCCTTTCTTACAGCAGTATTATCAATATCTGCCGGCCAGAGAACGCGAACTTTTGGCCCTTTGAATCCGTCTTTATAAATGCCATCAACATAACGGGGTAACCGGGGCAATGTACCTTCCTGCGTTTCAACATTTACATCTGAAACACTTTGCAGGTATGCATTATAAAGCTTCGATTCATCCATTGAAAATTTTTGCAGGTCTGCTTCTTGTCTCCTAACGTTTACAGCGCCCTCATTAATACTTCTGCCCCGAGCTCTAAATATTCCGGCAACCTGCCCATAACTGAGCGGAACCCGATATATCCGAAAATCATGTATCAATGCATTGATTCCCTGATAATTTTTGCCACCCGATTTACCAATATAAAAATACTTTTTACCGGAAGCCTGTGAATATAAAAGGCTCGTTAAATCCGACAAAACATCCTCTGTTTTTCCGGCGTTTTCGCCGTTTACGAAAACATTTATAGATTTAGATGGCATATCTAATACTACAACCAGATGAACCCACTTATTTAATGGAATCGGAGAAACAGCGACTGTTTTCTCTTTTTTTCCTTTTGCAGATATTACAGCCTGAAATTCTTTCTTATCTGAGGAGCCGGTTGCCTTTACATAAAAATGATTTCCTGCGGCGTTTCCATAATCCAGTAAAAATTGTTCGCTCCTGTCGGACCGCAAGAACAACCAGGCTGAGATGCTGACAGATTCCTGATCATTTAATATTTCACCGGGTAGAGAAATAAAAGAATTTCGGTCTCCCGACAGAGATAACACTTTGCCAAACCGGCGGTCGTTTATAAAAGAAACTTGCCCCCCTTGTACTTGACCGTGCAAATTATTCCTTGACCAGTCCTTTACATCTCCATTAAAGATATAGCGGGCAATCATTCCCGTCTCACCAATCCCGTCTAATATCTGATCGCCTCCCTGTGCTTTTGCAAAACCAGAGACAAACAAAAACAATACAGATGATATTATGTAAGAAATAAGGAACCTATATGTTTTCATAACAGTTTAAATTATTGTTCAAATAAAATTTCTTAATTATACTCTACCACAAATAAATCTATAAAAAAAATTTTGGTACCACCTCCGGCTATCTCTGATCTTGAATATGTTCTCAAATTCAAATCGAATAGCATAAATAATTAAAAGAGTAGTAGCCAAATCTAAAATCTATTGCTTCGAAATATTTTATACAATATTACCAAAGAAAATTACCGAATAATTATTCGATTTTAGCTAATATTGACCGAAAGTTAACCTAAAAATCCGTTAACAGGTGAAAAAGCAAATAGTCTAAAAATTACTTTTATAGACGGGATAATTTTTTGACCAGAGCTTTATTGAACAAAGGGAAATAGAGAATCTGACTTTATTACCTCATCAAAAAGGCTATTCGACCAGGCATAACCGCTAAAATTTTTTCTTTAAAATCTTTTGTAAGTCTTTCATTCCTATACTTAAGAGCCAAATAAGGCAAAAAGCTTTCTGCAACATCTTCCCTGCCCGGGTTATCTTTCGCGTAAGTAGAAACAAAGGTAGGATCAGAATTCTGAGCCTTCTTCCAGTTGGAATTATTGGCAAAATCCGGATCAAGAGAGACATGCGCCAATTCATGCACCAAAACTTCTTCTTTTATCCCCTGTTGTTCATAGTACTTATCCGAATATTCCGGGTAAATCAAAAGATTACGACTACCTCCTCCAAAAGCATATGAGCCAGCCTGGATAGTGACAGACTCAAGTTTGCTACTGAGAATTGACGGCATTTGACCTAATATGAACCCCCATTCAAGAACATACTCCGTTGCCTCATCTAAAGAAAACCTGTCAATCACAACTTGAAATTCGATAAATGAAGGTTTATCACTAAACTGAGTTTTAAATAAATAAACCTCCCTTTCAATCCAGCGATCTAACTCCCG